>DAHVFK010000005.1 GCA_027317055.1 Betaproteobacteria bacterium
GACTGGAGTCGGTCAGTTCGATCAGCGTAATAAAAAAGGACATGCGGATAATTCTCCTGCGGCGAATCGAATATTGTGCGGCGAGCCGGTCTCGGCGCGCCAGCGCAGGCCGGCATTCTAACCGCTCTCAGCCCGCGGATCGCTGCCTGCTCTGAAGATAGCGCTCGAGTTCGGTGCGTGCTGCCGCCAATTCCTTGGCGAGCGAGTCGGTCAATCCGCTCGCCCGCAACTTCATTTCCGCGTCGGAGAGCTTTCCGAAGTCGGTGCAAAGTTGCGTCAGGCGATCGGTCCCCATGCTCGCGGAAGATCCTTTTACGGCGTGCAGCGCCGCGCGGAATTCGCTCACATTGCGCGCCGCCAATGCGGTTTCGACCTTGGCCAGCAGCGCGGTGTTGTCCTGCAGATAGACTCCGATCAGCTTCTCGAGGAACGCAGGCGAAGAACCGAGCGCCTCCAGATGTGAGAGCGTATCGGCGTTGACGATTGGCACGGTCGCCGGCTTGAGTGTGCTTCGCGGCGCCGGCTCGGCGCGCGCCGGCCTGACGGGTTCCCTCGCCCAGACCTGGATTTCGTCCAGAAGTCTTGCCGCCTCGACCGGTTTGGCGAGGAACGCATGGGCTCCCGCCTCGAGGCATTCCTGGCGCGCCTCCGGTGTCGCGTCTGCCGAAAGGATCGCGATCGGCGGCTTCTCGCGTCCCTGATACATCAGCCGCATGGCCTGCAGCGCTTCCATTCCGCCCATGCGCGGCATGTTGCGATCCAGCAGCACGACGTCGAAACCGCTGCTCTCGACCGCGTCGAGCGCCTGCTCACCGTCGTTTACCAGCGTCACGTCGTGCCCGCCGCGGTCCAGGATTTTGCCCAGCACCTCTCGATTGGTCGGATTGTCGTCCGCAACGAGAACTCGCAGCTTTCGCGCCCCCGCGATCCGCCGCGCATAGTCCTGCAGCCGAACCACTCCAGCGCCGACCTCCTCGCCCGCGCTGACGGAATGAAGCACGTGGAAAAGCTGGCGCTTGTCGAACGGGAGCTCGAGAACAGCTGCAAAGCCGGCGGAAAGAGCATCGAATCGGGGCGCGTCCGCATCGCGAGGAACCGCCAGGATCGTCACCGGCGCCGGATTTGGTGCGGCATGCCGGAAGCGCCGCGCCAGTTGCAGGTACTCCCCATGCCCATAGATGATCGCACTGTGATACGGCTTTTCGACGCTGATCTCGCTTACCAGGCGTGCCGCAGCTTGTTCGATACCGCTCACGGCGACCGGCGTTCCGCCCCATCCGCGTAGCGCCGCCTCGAGCACTTCGCGTTCCTCGGCAGGAAAGCCGATCAGCATCACGCGGGCTTCGGCAAGTTCGCCGGCGACCACTCCCGCCCGCTCCGGCTGCTTGTCCAGGTCGATCTCGAACCAGAACGTGCTGCCCAGACCCACGGCGCTCTCGAGACCAATGCGTCCACCCATCAACTCCACCAACTGCTTTGCGATCGTGGTGCCCAGCCCGGTGCCGCCGAAGCGGCGCGTGGTGGATTGCTCGCCCTGGGCAAAACTCTCGAAAATCCTGGCCTGGGCCTCCGGCGGAATTCCGATGCCGGTGTCGCGAACCGAAAACTTCAGGCGCACCTTCGCATCAGTTTCCTCCTGCGCCGAAACATGCAAGGTCACACTTCCTTGCTCGGTGAACTTCACGGCATTGCCGGCAAGATTGATCAGGACTTGCCGCAGGTAGTGCGGATCGCCGCGGACCGCGGGCGGAACTTCGGGCATGATCGAAACGACGAAGTCGACGTTCTTCGCTTGCGCCTGGGCAGCGATGATTCGACTGGTGCTGTTGACCAATGCATGCAAATCGAATTCCGAGTTGTCGAGCGCGAGCTTGCCTGCCTCGATCTTGGAGAAATCGAGCACGTCCTCGACCAGGCCCAGCATTACCCGCGTCGAGCCGCGCAGCGTTTGCAGCATGTCCGCCTGCTCGCGGTTCAGCGACGTGTCCCGCAGCAGGTCGGACATGCCGATGATCGCGTTCAAAGGCGTGCGCATCTCGTGGCTGACCACCGAGATGAACCGGCGCTTGGCCTGGTTTGCGGCTTCGGCCCGCGCCACCGCATCGAACAGTTTCGTCACTAGCGAACGAACATAGAGACAGAGCGTGATGAAGCCGAACAGCAGCCAGCATCCAAACTCGAAGTGCGCGCGCCAAAAGTCGCTTAACCACAGAACCACCGAGAATCCTGCGACGCTCAATCCGAGCGAGATCACCAGATATTGCTGGCCGAATCGAAACCCGTTGGCAAGCGTCACCCAGACGTAGACCAAGAATAGCGGCGCCGCGCGCTCGCCCAAGAAAGCCATGTACCAGGTCAAGGTTGAAAGGTCGGTGAGCAGCGCAATAACGCGCCGCGTCGGGGACGTCGCGCGCGAAAAGAGAATGAGCAGGAAGATGAGCGCGCCGATGACAACGTACGCGCTCTCGACGTAGAGAACCTGCGTTCCCCCGGGATTCGAAATGTCCGGGAGGAAATACAGCACGATCAGCACGCCGATGATGAGGCGCACGATCGCCTGCTCGTGCTCCGTATCGGGTCGATCCGCCAATCGAGCCCGCAGACGCCCGTACAGATCAGCGAGCGTCCGCATCACGCGCCGCCCGAGCCCGCGGCGGGCGTATCGCTCCATTCGCGTTGCACGCGCAACACGTCATCGCGCATGCCGAGGAAGGCATCCACCAGGCGCGGGTCGAAATGCGCCCCGCGCTGGGAGCGAAGGTGCGCAAACGCGTCCTCGCTCGACCACGCTTTCTTGTACGGCCGCACCGAGGTGAGTGCGTCGTAGACGTCCGCCACGGAAACGATCCGCGCGCAAAGCACGATGTGGTCGCCGACCAGCCCGTTCGGATATCCCGAGCCGTCGTATTTCTCGTGGTGGCCGAGGGCGATCAGCGCGCCCATGCGCACGTACTTCGAGGCGCTGCCCTTGAGGATCTCGTGGCCGATCACGGGATGGCGGCGCATCACCGCCCACTCGGCGTCGTCCAGGCGCCCTTCCTTGAGCAAAATCTGGTCGGGAATGCCGATCTTGCCGATGTCGTGCAGCGGGGCCGCGAGCTCGATGGTCTCGGCTTCGTTGCGGTCGAGCCCGATCGCATCCGCTATCAGCCGCGCATAGCGCGCCATGCGGATAAGATGGTAACCGGTCTCGCTGTCGCGGAATTCTCCTGCGCGCGCCAGGCGCAGCAGTGTTTCCTTCTCGCGCTCGCGCACCTCACGCGTGGCCTCCTCGACCATGCCCTCGAGCAGGCGCTTGCGATCCTCGAGCGCCAAGTGCTGGCGGCGCAGGGTGAGCAGGTTGCGGCAGCGCGCCAGGCACTCGCGCGCATCGATCGGCTTGGCCAGGAAGTCGGTTATTCCCGCGTCCAGCGCGGAATAGCGCACCTTGCGGTCGTCGTGCACCGTGACCATCACCATCGGCACGTGCTCGTAGCCGGGCAGGGCGCGCAGGCGCCTGACGAACTCGATGCCATCCATGTCCGGCATCATGTAATCGACCAGCACCAGGTCCGCGATGTGCCGGGTGGCCCATACCACCGCGTCGATCGGGCGCGCGAAGCCTTCCACCCCGACGCGTTCGTCGAGGCTGCGCACGACCTGCTCCAGAATGGCCCGCCCGGTCGACTGGTCGTCGACCACCATGACGGTGTTTCGGGCCAACGGCAGAACCCTGATCTGAGCCTGGGCCAAGCGGACCCCCCTCGTTTATCGCGCCCAAGCGTACGCCCGGGCTCAGGGGAAGTCTAGCAAGCAAAAAACGCTGTAAGCCGCGACTTTTTCAACGATTTTTGCATTCCCTGACGGACCCGGTCGCACCGCGGGCAACGCGCCGCGCGCGGCACTAAGCTGGTGCCGGAAGAGAGACTCGAACTCTCATGGTGTCGCCACCGGCGGATTTTGAGTCCGCTGCGTCTGCCTGTTCCGCCATTCCGGCGCGTGGGATCGGATTATCCCGGAGATCGCGGGAGCCGGAAAGCACGAGTCCTATAATGCCGCGCCATGCGCGTTGCCGAATTCGACTATGCGCTGCCCGAAGAGCTTATCGCGCAGCATCCCGCGCCCGAGCGCACCCGGAGCCGCCTGCTGCACCTCGACGGGCGCACGGGAGCGCTCGAGGACCTGCGTTTCACCGACCTGCCGCGCCTGCTTGGGCCGCGCGACGCGCTGGTGCTGAACGATACCCGGGTGATCAAGGCGCGCCTCGCCGCGCGCAAGAGCAGCGGCGGGCGCGTCGAACTGTTCGTCGAGCGCGTGCTCGGCGAGAGGGAGGTCCTGGCCCTGATCCGCGCCAGTCACCCGCCGCGTCAGGGCAGCGAGCTGCTGGTGGGCGACGGCGTGCGCGCCGAGGTGCTGGAACGCGAGGACGACCTGTACCGACTGCGCTTCGCCGACGCCAGCGCCGCGGACCTGCTCGAGCGTTGCGGCGAGGTGCCGCTGCCGCCGTATATCAACCACGCGCCCGGCGCGGACGACGCCGAGCGCTACCAGACGGTGTACGCCGAACGCCCGGGGGCAGTCGCCGCGCCTACGGCCGGGCTGCACTTCGACGCCGCGATGCTCGAGCGCCTCGCCACGCAGGGCGTGCGCATCGCCAGGGTCACGCTGCATGTGGGCGCAGGAACCTTTCAGCCAGTCCGCGCCGAAACCGTCGAGGCGCACCGCATGCACCGCGAGCGCTTCGAGGTGCCGCAAGCCGCGGTGGACGCCGTCGAAGGCGCCCGCAGCGCAGGCGGCCGAGTGCTCGCCGCGGGCACGACCGCGCTGCGCGCGCTTGAGAGCGCCGTGCGCGGCGGCCGGCTCGAGGCCGCTGCGGGCGAAACGGACCTGTTCGTGTATCCGGGCTATGCGTTCGGGGTCGTCGACCGCCTGCTGACCAATTTCCACCTGCCGAAGTCGAGCCTGCTGATGCTGGTCGCGGCGTTCGCCGGCTATGCGAACATCCGCCGCGCCTATGCGCATGCGATCGAGCGCCGTTACCGCTTCTTCAGCTACGGCGACGCGATGTTGATCGAGAGGGCGACGTGAAGTTCGAGATTTCGCATCGCGACGGCGCAGCGCGCCGCGGCCGGCTCGAACTCGCGCACGGTTTGGTCGACACGCCGGCTTTCATGCCGGTGGGCACCTATGGCGCGGTCAAGGCGATGGCGCCGGCAGAGCTGGCCGAGATCGGCGCCCAAATCGTGCTCGGCAACACTTTCCACCTCTGGCTGCGCCCCGGGCTCGAAGTGATCGAGCGGCACGGCGGCTTGCACCGCTTCATGGGCTGGAGCGGGCCAATTCTCACGGATTCGGGCGGGTTCCAGGTGTTCAGCCTCGGCGCCCTGCGCAAGATCAGCGAGGAAGGCGTTCGCTTCGCCTCCCCGATCGATGGCGACCGTCTGATGCTGACGCCGGAGGAGTCGATGCGCATCCAGCGCGTGCTCGGCTCTGACATCGCGATGATCTTCGACGAGTGCACGCCCCACCCCGCGACCGAGGACGAATCCGCGCGCTCGATGCGGCTGTCGCTGCGCTGGGCGGAGCGCTCGCGGCGCGCCTTCGACGGCTCGCCCAACGCCCTGTTCGGCATCGTTCAGGGCGGCATGTTCGAGCCGCTGCGCGACGAGTCGCTCGCCGGCCTGACCGCGATCGGCTTCGACGGCTATGCGGTCGGCGGGCTCTCGGTCGGCGAGCCCAAGGCCGACCGCAGCCGGATCCTCGCGCACGTCGCCCCTCGTCTGCCCTCTGAGCGGCCGCGCTACCTGATGGGCATGGGCACGCCCGAGGACATCGTCGAGGCCGTGTCGCGCGGAATCGACACGTTCGACTGCGTGCTGCCCACGCGCAACGCGCGCAACGGCTGGCTCTTCACCCGCCGCGGCGACGTCAAGATCCGCAACGCGCGCTATCGCGACGACACGCGGCCGCTGGACGAATCCTGCGGCTGCTACGCCTGCCGCCATTTCAGCCTCGCCTACCTGCATCACCTGCAGCGCACCAACGAGATCCTCGGCGCGCGTCTGAACACGCTGCACAATCTCTACTACTACCAGACGCTGATGCGCGAGCTGCGCGAAGCGATCGAAAGCCAACGCCTGGCGCAGGTCTCGTCGGGTATTCTCTCGGCGCGCCGAGAGCCGATGCTATAATCACCAGCTTTTCTCGCCATACCAGGGAGTTAGCTGTGCTGATCTCCTCCGCTTTCGCGCAAGCCTTGGGCGGTGCCTCGGGCCAATCCGGATTCCTCGGCCTGCTGCCGATCGTCCTGATGTTCGGGTTACTGTACTTCCTCATGATCCGGCCGCAGATGAAGCGGGCGAAGGAGCAGCGCCAGATGATCGAAGGCCTGCAGAAGGGCGACGAAGTCGTCACCTCGGGCGGGATGGTCGGAAAGATCACCAAGCTGGGAGAGGCCTACCTCACGGTCGAAATCGCCCCCAACACCGAAATCAGCGTGCAGAAGGCGGCGGTGCAGACCCTGCTGCCCAAGGGCACCATCAAGTCGCTGCAGTGACCGGTCGCCAGGCACGCGAGCGGGCTTAGTCGATGAACCGCTTCCCGACATGGAAGTACGCGCTGATTGGGATCACGATCATCGTCGCGTTTCTCTACACGCTGCCGAATTTCTTCGGCGAGTCGCCGGCGGTACAGATTTCCAGCGTAAAGACGACGGTCAAGGTCGACGACGCGCTCGTCTCGCGCATCGAGTCGGCGCTCAAGTCCGCCGCCATCCCGTACACGGGCGCGCTGCTCGAAACGAGCAGCCTGCGGGTGCGCTTCGCCGACACCGATACGCAGCTCAAGGCAAAGGACCTGATCAGCAAGACAGTCAACCCGGATCCCGCGAATGCGTCCTACGTGGTCGCGCTGAACCTGCTTCCGTCGTCGCCCTCGTGGCTGACGGCAATCCACGCGCTGCCGATGTACCTCGGCCTGGACCTGCGCGGAGGTGTTCACTTCCTGCTCCAGGTCGACATGCAGGCTGCGATCACCAAGCGGCTGGAAGGAATCGCGGGCGAGCTGCGCCGCGACCTGCGCGACAAGGACATCCGCTACCACGGCATCGCGCGCGACGGGGACACGATAAAGATCCGCTTCAGCGATCCGACGATGCGCGCGCGCGCGGAGGCGCGCATCCTGACCACGGAACCCGACCTCTCGGTCGACGAGCGCGACGAGGGGCAGGAACTGCTGCTGGTCGCAAAATTCAAGCCGAGCGCCGCAAAGACCACCGAGGAACGCGCGATCAAGCAGAACATCACCACGCTGCACAACCGGGTCAACGAGCTCGGCGTGGCCGAGCCGATCATCCAGCAGCAGGGCGCCGATCGCGTGGTCGTGGAACTACCCGGAGTGCAGGACACCGCGAAGGCGAAAGAGATCCTCGGACGCACCGCGACCCTCGAAGTACGGCTGGTGGACGAAGAGGCGATGCGCGGCGGCAGCAAGCTGGGCGACGACATCTTTCCCGAGCGGCACCGCGACGGCACCATTGAAATGGTGCCGGTGAAGAAGCAGGTCATCATCACCGGCGACCAGTTCACGGACGCGCAGGCGACCTTCGACCAGGACCACCGGCCGGCGGTCTCGGTTCAGCTGAACGACGCCGGCGGCGCGATCATGCGCCAGGTCACGCGCGAGAACCTGCACCACCTGATGGCGATCGTCCTGTTCGAGAAGGGCAAAGGCGAGGCGATTTCGGTCGCCAGGATCCAGGGCGAGTTCGGCAGTCGTTTCCAGATCACGGGCAACTTCTCCCCGACCGAGACCGCCGACCTGTCGCTGCTGATCCGCGCGGGCTCGCTTGCGGCGCCGATGGATATCGTGGAGGAGCGCACCGTCGGCCCGAGCCTGGGCAAGGAAAACATCCAGAAGGGCTTCGATTCGACCAAGTGGGGATTCACCGCAATCGTTATCTTCATGTCGCTGTACTACTCGCTGTTCGGCGTCGTGGCAGCCGTCTCGCTGGCGTGCAACCTGCTCTTCCTGGTGGCGCTGCTGTCGATGCTGCAGGCGACGCTGACCCTACCTGGCATTGCCGCGATCGCCCTGGCGCTCGGCATGGCGATCGACGCCAACGTGCTGATCAACGAGCGCATTCGCGAGGAGATCCGCGGTGGCCAGACGCCCCAGGCCGCGATCAAGTCCGGCTACGAGCGCGCCTGGGGAACCATCCTGGACTCCAACATCACAACCCTGATCGCGGGCCTCGCCCTGCTGATCTTCGGCCAGGGGCCGGTGCGCGGCTTCGCGGTAGTGCACTGCCTGGGCATTCTCACTTCGATGTTCTCCGCGGTGACGGTGTCGCGCGGAATGGTCAACCTGATCTACGGCCATCGCCGCCGCGTCGCCAAGCTGGCGATCGGCAACACGGCCTGGAAGTAACCGGCACGGAATAGAGCGACAGCATGGAATTCTTCAAGATCCGCCGCGTCATCCCGTTCATGCGGTATGCGTTGATCTTCAACGTCATATCGCTGCTCACCTTCCTTGGCGCGGTCTTCTTCCTCGCCACCAAGGGCCTCAACTACTCGATCGAGTTCACCGGCGGCACGCTGATCGAGGTGCACTACAAGGACAGCGCCGACACCGAGAGCATCCGGAACACCCTGGAGAAGGCCGGCTACAAGGTCGAGGTGCAGATCTTCGGCTCGTCGCGCGACGTGCTGCTGCGCATGCCGATCGACAAAGGCCAGTCCACCTCGGACCTATCGCAGAAGGTCAGTGCGCTGCTGCAGGGCAAGGACAAGTCTGCCGAGGTGCGCCGGATCGAATTCGTCGGCCCTCAGGTGGGCGAGGAGTTAGCCCAGTACGGCGCCCTCGCGCTGCTGGTGACGGCGATCGGCATCGTGCTTTACCTCGCGCTGCGCTTCGAGTGGAAGTTCGGCCTGTCGGCCATCATCGCCAACCTGCACGACGTGGTGATCATCCTGGGCTTTTTCGCCCTATTCCAGTGGGAGTTTTCCCTGCCGGTGCTGGCCGCAGTGCTGGCAGTGCTCGGCTACTCGGTAAACGAGTCGGTCGTAGTGTTCGACCGGGTGCGTGAGAACTTCCGCAAGATGCGCAAGGCGTCGACGCCCGACGTGATCGATGCCGCGATCACGGGAACCATCTCGCGCACCATCATCACGCACGGCAGCACGCAGGCGATGGTGACGACCATGCTCCTGTTCGGCGGACCGGCGCTGCACTACTTCGCCCTCGCCCTGACGATCGGGATCCTGTTCGGGATCTATTCCTCGGTGCTGGTTGCGAGCCCGCTGCTGATGTGGCTCAAGGTCACCCGCACGCAGTTCATCAAGCCGCCCAAAAAGGACCGCCGCGACGAGCACGAAGGCGCGGTGGTCTGACCGCGCTGGTCAGATCCGCCTGGCGAGAGAGGCGGCGAGGCCGATGTAGCGCGCGGATGTGAGCGCGAGAAGCCGCTTCTTCGCGGCCTCAGGAATCGGAAGCCGACGAATGAAGGCCGCAAGCTGGCGCCGGTCCAGGCGCTTGCCGCGCGACAGCGCCTTGAGCTTCTCGTAGGCCTCCGGCACGCCGTAGCGACGCATCACCTGCTGTACCGGCTCGGCGAGCACCTCCCAATTGGCGTCGAGATCTTCAGCCAGCCGCCGGGGGTCCGCCTCGAGCTTGGCCAGTCCCCGCAGGCAGGCGACATAGGCGAGCAGGCTGTGGCCGAGCGCGCTGCCGGCGTTCCTGAGCGCGGTCGAGTCCGACAGGTCGCGCTGCCAGCGCGAAACCGGCAGCTTGTCCGAGAGGTGCCGCAGCAGGGCGTTCGCCACGCCGATATTGCCCTCGGAGTTCTCGAAATCGATCGGATTGACCTTATGCGGCATGGTGGACGACCCCACCTCGCCTGCCTTCGGCCGTTGACGGAAGTAGCCGAGCGAGATGTAGCCCCACAGATCGCGGTCGAGATCGAGCAGTACCGTATTGGCCGCGGCAAAGGCGTCGAACAGCTCCGCGAAAGAATCGTGCGGCTCGATCTGGATCGTGTACGGGTTGAACTCCAGGCCGAGCCGCTCGACGAAGCGGCGGCAGAACCGCTCCCAGTCGACGCCCGGATAGGCGATGACGTGCGCGTTGTAGTTGCCCACCGCGCCGTTGATCTTGCCCAGGATGCGCACGCCCGCGATGCGGTCGCACGCGCGGCGCAGGCGGTGCACGAAGTTGGCCATTTCCTTGCCGAGCGTGGTCGGCGAAGCGGGCTGTCCGTGCGTGCGCGAAAGCATCGGCAGCGCGGCGTGCCGGTGCGCAAGCGTGCGCAGCGCCGCGATCAGATCCTCCAGCCGCGGCAGCATCACGCCGCCGCGCGCCTCGGACAGCATGAGCGCATAGGCCAGGTTGTTGACGTCCTCCGAGGTGCAGGCGAAATGGATGAACTCGAGCGCGCGCCGCACTTCGGGGTCGTCGCCGAGCCGGCCCCTGAGCCAGTACTCGATCGCCTTGACGTCATGGTTGGTCTGCGCTTCGATATTCTTGATGTGCTCGGCGTCGCGCTCGGAAAAACCGGCTACCAGGCGCTGCATCGCGCTCGCCGCCTGGCGCGAGAAGGGCTTCAGCTCGCGCACGCCGCGTTCCGCCGCTAGCGCCCGCAGCCAGGCGATCTCGACCTTCAGGCGGGCGCGTATCAGCGCCTGCTCGCTGAAGTGCGCCCGCAGCGGATCGACGGTCTTGGCGTACCGGCCGTCGAGTGGCGACAGCGCGGTGAGCGGGGAGGGCATTTTTCTCGGTCGCGAGCCTTTGACGCCGTATTATAAGGCTCATGACCGGCTCGCCCTCTCTGGCACGCGTCGCGCGCGAGGCGCGCGCCTGCAGGCTGTGCGCGAAAGCGCTGCCGCTCGAGCCGCGCCCGGTGTTCCACGTCGGCCGCCGGGCGCGCGTGCTGATCGTGGGCCAGGCACCGGGGCGCCGCGTGCACGAAACGGGAATCTCGTGGAACGACCCTTCAGGCGACACGCTGCGCGCCTGGCTCGGCATCGAGCGCGACGCGTTCTACGACACGGCGCGGCTCGCGATCGTCGCCACCGGCCTTTGCTACCCGGGGACAGGCCGCAGCGGCGATCTGCCGCCGCGGCCGGAATGCGCGCCGACCTGGCAGCCGCGCTTTCGCGCCGCGCTGCCGGCGCTGCGCCTGACGCTGCTGGTCGGCAGCCACGCCCAAGCCTACTACCTCGGCAAGCGGCGCAAGCGGACCCTCGCCGCCACGGTTCAGGCCTGGCGCGAGTATCTGCCCGCATATTTCCCGTTACCGCACCCGAGCCCGCGCAACAGGCTGTGGCTGAGGAACAACCCCTGGTTCGAACGCGATGTCATCTCGGCGCTGCGCCGCTGCGTTGACAGAGCATTGCATTGACGCGCGGCGCCGGACGGTATAATCCGCGCCCTCACCCCGCGAAGCGTCGGCATGCAACTGCTCGTCTCACTCCTCAGTCCCTACGGGCGCAAGGTGCGCATCGTTCTCGCCGAAAAGCGCATCGAGTGCGAGCTCGAACTGTTCGACGTGACCCCGGCCGAAAGCCCGCTCAATGCCTACAACCCGCTCGGCAAGATCCCGACCCTGCTGCTGGACGACGGCAGCGCGCTGTACGACTCGAGGGTAATCGTCGAGTTTCTCGACGCCGTCTCGCCGATCGGCCGCCTGATCCCGAAGGGCAACCGCGAGCGCGTCGCCGTTCTGCGCTGGGAAGCGCTGGCCGACGGGGTGCTGGACGCGGGGGTGCTGCTGCGCCAGGAGACGCTGCGGCCGAAGACGGAGCAAAGCACGGCCTGGATCGAGCGCCAGCGCGGTAAGGTCGAGCGCGGCGTGGCGGAAATGGCGCGCGACCTCGGCGAGCGCGACTGGTGCCACAACGAGCGCTTCACGCTGGCCGATATCTCGCTCTCGTGCTGTCTGGGCTGGCTCGCATTCCGCCATCCCGAGCTCGACTGGCGCGGCAAATACGCCAACCTCGCGCACCACTACGACAGACTGAGCCAGCGCCCCGCGTTCGCCGAGACCGCGCCCAGGTAGGCCCCCTCGCGGGCTAGGCGATGATCGCGCCGCCGAGGCAGACCTCGGCATCGTAGAGCACGACCGACTGGCCGGGGGTGACGGCCCACTGCGGCGCGTCGAACTCCACCGAAATCTCGCTGCCCGCAACACGCTTCAGCGTGCAGGCCGCGTCGGCCTGGCGGTAGCGGGTTTTTGCCTCATAGCACGACTTCTCGGCCGGCGGCGCGCCCGCGACCCAGCGCGCCTCGAGCGCCGCGACCGACGCGCGCAGCAAGAGCGGGTGGTCGTGCCCCTGCACCACGGTCAGCGTATTGGTCGCCATGTCCTTGGCGGCGACGTACCAGGCCTCGCCCGAGCCGCCCCTCGCGCCGCCCAGGCCGATTCCCTTGCGCTGCCCGATGGTGTAGAACGCGAGCCCGATGTGCTCGCCGACCCGCCTGCCCTCCGGCGTCACGATCGGTCCCGGCTTTTTCGGCAGGTAGCGGTTGAGGAACTCCCGGAACGGGCGCTCGCCGATGAAGCAGATTCCGGTCGAATCCTTCTTGGCGTGGTTCGGAAGGCCCGCCTCCAGCGCCAGGCGCCGCACGTCGGGCTTCTTCAGCCCGCCGACCGGGAACAGCACGCGCGCGAGCTGCGCCTGGTTCAGCCGGTGCAGGAAGTAGCTCTGGTCCTTGTTGCGGTCCGCGCCGCGTAGCAGCTCGACGCCGCCGTCCCCGGCCCGCGTGCGCGCGTAGTGGCCGGTGGCGATGCGCGCCGCGCCGAGCCGCAGCGCGTGATCGAGGAAGGCCCGGAACTTGATCTCGGCGTTGCACAGCACGTCCGGGTTCGGGGTGCGCCCCGCGGAATACTCGCGCAGGAACTCGGCGAAGACGCGGTCCTTGTACTCCGCGGCGAAATTCACCGCTTCGAGCTCGATCCCGACGGCGTCGGCCGCCGCGGCGGCGTCGATCAGGTCCTGGCGCGTCGAGCAGTACTCGTCGTCGTCGTCGTCCTCCCAGTTCTTCATGAACAGGCCGACGACCCGGTAGCCCTCGCGCTTGAGCAGCAGCGCGGCAACCGAGGAATCGACGCCTCCCGACATGCCCACCACCACGCGCTCGGCCATGCCGGCACCTCAGGCGAATTCGCGCGACAGAACGTCGAGCGGGAAGCGGACCCCGGCGAGATAGTCCGCGACGCAGCGCGTCACCAACGGCGAGCGGTGCATGGCGCGCCGCGCAGACAGTTCCTCGGGGGTCAGCCAGTGCGTCGCGACGATCTCCTTGTCGAGCCGACGCGCAGGGTCGGGCCCGCTCGCGCTTCCGGCGAAGGCGAAGCGCAGGAAGGTCGTGTCCGAAGGCTCGTGGCGCCAGCGGTAGATTCCCACCAGCGCGCTCGGCTCCAGCGCGTGCGCGGTCTCCTCCAGCGTTTCGCGCACGCAGGCCTCGAGCAGCGACTCGCCGGGATCGAGGTGCCCCGCCGGCTGGTTCAACACCCGCTTGCCGTCGGCGATCTCCTCCACGAACAGGAACTTGCCGTCGCGCTCGACGACCGCGGCGACCGTTACGCTCGGGCGCCAGACCTCGCTCATGCCGCCTTCTGCGTGTTCTTGCGGATGAACGCCGCCATGCGCGCCACCCCCTTCTCGATCGCCTCCTTGGAGGCGGCGTAGGAAAAGCGCACGTGCTGCCCCTCGCCCGGCACGCGCATGCCGAAGTGGATGTCCGCCAGCAGCGCGACGCCCGCCTCGTTCAGCAGCCGCTTCCTGAATTGCTCGGAATCCGCCGCGCCGATCATGCGGCAGGCCTCGGTCACGTTCGGCCAGACGTAGAACGCGCCGCCCGGCACCAGGCAGCTGACGCCCGGAACCTCGTTCAGCAGGCGCACGATCAGGTCGCGCCGCGCGAGAAAGCTCGCCTTCATCGATTCGGCCGCGTCCTGCGGCCCGTTGATCGCCTCGACCGCTGCCCACTGAGAAATCTGCGAGGCGCAGGACTCGGTGTTCGTGATCCAGCGCGTGAACAGCGGCGCGAGCAGGGGGTTAGCGGTGAAGCCGATGCGCCAGCCGGTCATGGCCCATGTCTTCGAGGCGCCGTCCGAGATGATGGTGCGCTCGAGCATGCCGGGCACCTGCGCGATGGAGAAGAACGCCTCCCCGTACACCAGCCTGGAGTAGATCTCGTCGGCGTAGACCCAGACCTGCGGGTGGCGCTTGAGGATCGCGGCGATCTGCTCCAGTTCCCTGCGCGAGAGCAGCCCGCCGGTCGGATTGTGCGGGTAGTTCAGGATCAGCAGCCTGGTCCTCGGCGTAATCAGCCGCTCCAGCTCGTCCGGATCGAACGAGAACCCGCGCGCCTCGTGCAGGTGGATCGGCACGGGCCGCGCCCCGCTGGCGAGGATCTGGGATTCGTAGATCGGGAACCCCGGATTGGGGTAGATCACTTCGTCCCCCGCGCCGTGGTCGGTCACCGACAGGATCGCGTAGGCGATGAATGGCTTGGCGCCGGCGGCCACTACCACGTCGGCGGGCCGGATCGGCAGCCCGCCGCGGGTGCGCGAAAGATAGCCGGCGGCCGCCTCGCGCAGCTCGTCGATTCCGGCCGAAGGCGTATAGCCGTGCTTGCCCTCGCGGATGGCGCGGATCGCCGCTTCCTGCACGTTCTGCGGCGCGGGGAAGTCGGGCTGGCCGATGCAGAACGAGATGATGTCCTTGCCCTGGCGGGCGAGTTCATTCACCTCGGCGAGCACGACGAAAGCGTTCTCGGTTCCGAGGCTGCGGGCACGGCGGCTGATCTCGGGCATGGCGGGAGGCCTGGGGTGGGGAAAAGACGAATTTTAGCCGATGGCGCTATCATTGCCCGATGCTGATCAACTGCGTCGCATACCAGGACGGAAAGAAGCTGGCCGAGATCGGCAAGCGCGAGATCAGCGCCTACGTCTCGCGCCCGGACTGCTTCGTCTGGGTGGCGCTGCGCGACGCCGACGAGGCCGAGCTGCAGGAGATGAAAGAGGAGTTCGGCCTGCACGAGCTCGCGGTCGAGGACTCGCTGCACGGGCACCAGCGGCCCAAGATCGAGGAGTACGTCGACTCTCTGTTCGCGGTGCTGCACACGGTCGAGTTCGTCGGCGAAGAGCTGAGCGTCGGCGAGCTTGACGTGTTCGTCGGCCCCAACTACGTGCTGTCGGTGCGCAACAACGCCCCGAAGGGCTTCCAGGACGTGCGCGCGCGCTGCGAGCGCGAGCCCGAGCTGCTGCGCTTCGGCTCGGGCTACGTGCTCTACGCGCTGATGGACGCCGCGGTCGACCGCTACTTCCCGGCGCTGGACGCGCTCGAGACCAAACTCGAGCGCATCGAGGAGGAGATGTTCGGCGGTCACCTGGCGCGCGCCAACATCGAGTCGCTCTACGCGCTGAAGCAGAACTTGACGACGCTCAAGCACGCCGCCGGGCCGCTGCTGGACGCGGTGGGCAAGCTCTACGGCGGGCGCGTGCCGCACGCCTGCGCCGGCATGGGCGAGTACTTCCGCGACGTCAACGACCACCTGGTGCGGCTCAACGCGACCATCGACTCGATCCGCGACATGGTGAGCACCGCAATGAACGTGAACGTCTCGCTCATCTCGCTGCAGGAGAACGAAGTTACCAAGCGGCTCGCCGCCTATGCCGCGCTGGTCGCGGTGCCGACGCTGGTCGCGGGCATTTACGGCATGAACTTCAAGGGCATGCCGGAGCTGCAGTGGAGCTTCGGCTACCCGCTCGCGCTGGGCGTGATGGCGGTCATTGACGGCTATTTCTGGTACCGGTTCCGGAGAGCAGGATGGCTCTGACTTTTCAAAGACTGCATCCTCACTTCGCCGCCGAAGCGGGCGATATCGACCTGCGCCGGGTAAGCGACCGCGGCATGCTCGAGGCGATCCGCGCCGCAATGGACGCATACCGCGTGCTGGTGTTCCGCGCGCAGCAATTCAGCGACCAGGAGCAGATCGCGTTCGCGCGGCGCTTCGACGGCGAGCTGCACGCCAAGACCGGCTCGGCGGCGCTGGGCGCGAACCGCTTCGGCGACGAGGCGCTGACCGACATCTCCAACGTGGCCGCCGACGGCAACATCATGGCGCGCGAGGACCGCAAGCGCCAATACGCGCTCGGCAACCGCCTCTGGCATACCGACGCCTCGTTCCAGGATCCGCCGGGGCGCTACTCGATGCTGCATGCGCGCGTGGTCCCGGCAGTGAGGGCGGACACCGAGTTCGCCGACATGTGCGCGGCCTACGACGCGCTGGACGACGCGATGCGTGCCGGGCTCGAGGGCCTGCGCGTGCACCACTCGATCACCTACTCGCGCCAGACGCTCGGCTTCGAGTTCTCGCCCGAAGAGCAGGCGCTGCTCAAGGGCGCGATCCATCCGCTGGTGCGGGTCAACCCGCGCAGCGGCCGGCGCTCGCTCTATCTTGCTTCGCACGCGTCGCGCATCATCGACTGGCCGGTGCCGGAAGGGCGGCTGCTGCTGCGCGACCTCACCGAGCACGCCACCCAGCCGCAGTTCGTCTACCGCCATGCCTGGCGCGTGGGCGACCTGGTGATCTGGGACAACCGCGCCACCATGCACCGCGGGCGCCCGTTCGACGACGCCCGCGAGCGGCGCGAGCTGCGCCGCGTCACGACGCTCGATCTCGACGCCCCGCCTGCCGCCTGAGCACCTTTCCCGCGCGCGCGCCGCTCGGGCGTCCGTCGCGCCAGGCGATCTGCCCGTTGACCATCACCAGCTCGATGCCCTCGGCGGGCGTAGCGGGATGCTCGAAGGTCGCCGCGTCACGCACCCGCACGGGATCGAACAGGGTCAGGTCCGCGTAGGCGCCGGGCGCGACCAGGCCGCGCCCTTCGAGCTCGAAGTTGCGCGCCGACAGGCCGGTCATCTTGTGCACCGCCTGCTCGAGCGTGAATAGCCCCTCGTCGCGCGCGTAGTGCCCCAGCACGCGCGGGAACGTGCCCCACAGGCGCGGGTGCGGATGGATGTCGTGCGGCAATCCGTCCGAGCCGATCATCGTGGGCGCGAAGGCGAGCACGCGCCGCACGTCCTCCTCGCTCATCTGGAAGTACACCGCCCCGGCCGGCTGCAGCCTGGCCGCGGCCTGCTCGGGACCGCAGCCCATAGTGCGCGCGACCTCGTCCAGCGCCTTGCCGGCGAACTCGGGATGCGGCGTGGACCAGGTGACCAGGGTCTTCGACGCGCGCGCCACCATGTCCCAGCGCAGCACGGTCGACGACGCGGCGTACGGATAGGCGTCGAGCGCCACCGGCTGCGCGCGCATCGCAGCCTCGATCGCCGCCAGGCTCTGGCGCGTTTTGCCGTGGTTCGCCACCCCTGCGGCCTTGTGGTGGGAGATGAACGCGGGCACCCCCGCTTCGCGCCCGATGCGCAAGGTCTCCTCGAGCGACTCGAGCAGGTGGTCGGCTTCGTCGCGCATGTGCGTGACGTAGAGCGCGCCGCGCGCGCGCAAGGGGGCACAGAGCTCGATCACCTCCTCGGTCGGCGCGGCGTTGGCCGGCGCGTAGAACAGGCCAGTCGAGAGCCCGATCGCGCCCGCGTCGAGGCTTTCCGCCGCGATCGCGCGCATGCGTGCGATCTCGCTCTTCGTGGCGGCACGGTCGAGCCGGTCCAGGGTCGCCACGCGCAGGGTGCTGTGGCCGACCAGCAGTGCGGCGTTAAGCGCCGCCGGGCGCGCGCCGAGCTCCTCGAGATAGTCCGCAAAGCGCGGGTAGCGGTACGAGCCGCCCGCGTCGAGCAGGTCGAGCGGCGGCGGCACGCGCTCGGCGACCAGCGGCGCGAGGCTGATGCCGCAGTTGCCGCCGATCACGGTGGTCACGCCCTGGCTCAGCTTGGGCGTCATGTCCGGCTCGGCGAGCAGCAGCCGGTCGTCGTGCGTGTGCACGTCGATGAAGCCGGGCGCGAGCACCCGGCCCGAAGCATCGACCTCGCGCTCGGCGCTCCAGCCCTCGAGCCGACCGAGCGCGGCAATGCGCTCACCGCGCACCGCGACGTCGGCCGCGCGCCGCGGCGCGCCGCTGCCGTCGATCAGGGTCGCGTTGCGGAACAGGATGTCGCATTTCTCGCCGGCCATGCGCTTCGCCTCCGCCTCAGTCCGCCAGTCGAAGCTCGCAACGAACCACGTCCCAGCCGACTGCGACCCGCGCATCCGCGCGCCGCTCGACCAGACCCAGCTCGACGAGCCGCTTCACGTCAGTATGCACGTTCTTGTAATCGCGCTCGAGGCGCCGCGCCAGCTCGTAGACCGACAGCGGCCCGACCGTGCGCAGCCGCTCGAGCAGCCGCCAGCGCGCGGGCGTGAGGTTCTTCAACAGGGCCGGCAGCTCGGGCAGGGTCAGCACCGCGAGCGACGGTACGCGCCGTCCCTCGGCGGCGCGGTTCCACGCCGCCTCGAAGCGGTCGAGCGCGTCGCCCGGCGCTCCGACGCGCAGCTCAAGCGCTTTCGCCAAGCCTCCCCCCGGCCGCCTCGACGTCGCGCTCGAAGTCGTAGCGCAGTTGCTCGACCGAGCGGAACTCGTACGGCAGCTCGCGTCCGCGCACGCGGCGGCGGCCGTTCGCGTACTCGACCAGCCTGCCGTAGCGCAGCATGTACTCGAGCGCGGCGCCGAGCTCGATCTCGAGCAGCGCGCCGTCGCCCAGCAGCACTCTTTCCCGCAGCAACATATGGCCCAGGATACCATAGCCTGGTAGGCTAGAATGGCGCTCATGGCCACTCGGGACGCCTTCTTCAACCTCTACCGCCACGGCTTTGCGCGCGTCGCGGTGGCCACGCCTGCGCTGCGCGTGGGCGACCCGGCTTACAACGCCACCGGCACGCTCGCGCTGATGCGCGAGGCGGCGCGCAACAATGCGATCGTTTGCGTATTCCCGGAGCTCGGGCTGTCGTCCTACACCGCGGACGACCTGTTCCATCAGCAGGCGCTGCTCGACGCCTCCGAGGCGGCGCTCGTGCGCCTGCTGCAGGCCACGCGCGCGCTGCCGCTCGCGGCGCTGGTCGGGCTGCCGGTGCGGGTCGATGGACTGCTGTACAACTGCGCGGCGCTGGTCTGCCGCGGCAGGCTGGTCGGCGTGGCACCCAAGACCTATCTGCCGAACTACCGCGAATTCTACGAGCTGCGCCAGTTCACCCCGGGCGACAGCTGCCTGCGCACGGAGGTGGTGCTCGCCGGCCAGCGCGCGCCGTTCGGCACCGACCTGGTGTTCCGCCTCGAGCAGCAGCCGCGGCTGAAGCTGTTCGCCGAGATCTGCGAGGACCTCTGGGTGCCGGCGCCGCCGTCGACCTTCGCCGCGCTCGCAGGCGCGACCGTGATCGCCAACCTGTCGGCTTCCAACGTGGTAATCGGCAAGCACGAGTACCGCAGCGAGCTGGCGTCGAACCAGTCGGCGCGCTGCCTCGCCGCTTATATGTTCAGCGCCTCGGGGCCCGGCGAGTCGACCACCGACCTGGCCTGGGACGGCCACGCCATGATCTGGGAAAACGGCACTCTGCTGGCCGAGTCGCAGCGCTTCTCTACCCAGCCCGGGCTGACGATCGCGGATCTCGACCTCGACCGCCTGGCCGCGGACCGCATGCGGCAGAACTCCTTCGGCCAGTCGCTCGCGCGCCACAGGGCTGAGGCGGCGCGCTTTCGCGAGATCGGCTTCTCGCTTGCGCTGCCTGAGGGCAGGCTGCCGCTCGTGCGCCAGGTCGCGCGCTTTCCCTACGTTCCGGGCGACCCGGCCACGCGCGACGCGCGCTGCGAGGAGGTGTACCGCATCCAGGTGCAGGGCCTCGCCACGCGCATGCGCGCGAGCGGCAGCGAGAAGCTGGTGATCGGCGTCTCCGGCGGACTCGACTCGACCCAGGCGCTGCTGGTGTGTGCGCGCGCGATGGACGAGCTGGGGCTGCCGCGGCGCAACATCCTCGCCTACACCATGCCGGGCTTCGCCACCTCGACCCGCACCCGCAGCCAGGCCTGGCAGCTGATGCGCGCGATCGGCGCGAGCGCCGAGGAGATCGACATCCGGCCCTCCTGCCTGCAGATGCTCAAAGACCTGCGCCACCCCTACGCGCGCGGGCGCAAGGTGTACGACATCACGTTTGAGAACGTGCAGGCCGGGGAGCGCACCAGCCACCTGTTCCGCCTGGCGAACCTGCACGGCGCGATCGTGGTCGGCACCGGCGACCTGTCGGAACTCGCGCTGGGCTGGTGCACCTACGGCGTCGGCGACCAGATGTCGCACTACAACGTGAACTCGAGCGTGCCCAAGACGCTGATCCGCTACCTGATCGGCTGGGTGGCGAAGTCGGGTCAGTTCGAGCGCGCGGTCGGGCGCACACTCGAGCGCGTGCTCGCGACCGAGATCAGCCCGGAACTGGTGCCGGGCCGCAAAGCCGGCCAGCCGGCGCAGCTGACGGAAGACACGATCGGCCCGTACGCGCTGCAGGATTTCCACCTCTACTACACGCTTCGCTTCGGCTATGCGCCCTCCAAGGTGGCGTTTCTGGCCTGGAACGCGTGGCGCGGCAAGGACGGCTACCGCCTGGGCGAGATACGCAAATGGCTCGGCGTGTTCCTCATGCGTTTCTTCCAGACCAGCCAGTTCAAGCGCAGCGCGCTGCCTAACGGGCCGAAGGTCGGCTCCGGCGGGTCGCTCTCGCCACGCGGGGACTGGCGCGCGCCTTCGGACGGCGTCGCCGACGCCTGGCTAGCGGACCTCGAGCGCGTTCCCGCGCGCGACTGAGGCGGAGCGGAAAGAAAAACGGGCCGGCCCAGAGAAGGGCCGGCCCGTCTTGAAGCACGGTGAAAAGGGGGGGGGCCGTACTTCGAGGTCTATCCTAGAGCCGTGCGCTGTCTGGCGCCTGAGTCGGCGCTGACACCTTCCTGAAACTCGGGGATCGCGCAGTGCACTGCGTCCTCGACCTTTTCCAGCAGCAGGAACTCGAGCTTGGCGCGTGCCTCGGCCGGAACGTCCTCGAGATCCTTTTCGTTGCGCCTGGGCAGCATTACGGTGCGGATCCCGGCGCGCAGTGCGGCCAGCACCTTCTCCTTCACGCCGCCGATCGGCAGTACCAGGCCGCGGAGCGAGATCTCGCCGGTCATCGCGACGTCGCTGCGCACCGGCTTGCCGGTGAGCAGCGACACCAGTGCGAGGTACATCGCCACGCCCGCGCTCGGGCCGTCCTTGGGCGTCGCCCCGGCCGGAACGTGGATGTGCACGTCGCTCTTCTCGAATGCTTCCGCCAGGCGGCCCTTGGTCAGCGTCAGCGCGGCCTGCGCCGACTCCTTCATCACCTCGCCCAGCTGTCCGGTGAGGATCAGCTTGCCCGTGCCCGGAACCTTGGTCGCCTCGATGAACAGGATGTCGCCGCCCACCGGCGTCCAGGCCAGGCCGGTCGCCACCCCGGGAACGCCGGTCATCAGCGCCGATTCGCTTTCGAACCTGCGCGCGCCGAGGATCGGCTGCAGGTCGGCCGCGTCGACCGCGACCGACTGCGCCTTGCCCTCGGCGATGCGCATCGCGACGTTGCGCAGCACCGAGCCGATCTCGCGCTCGAGGTTCCTCACACCCGCCTCGCGCGTGTAGTCGCGCACGATCGCGCTCAGCGCGGCGTCGCTTAGCGAGGCCTGCTCCGGCTTCAGGCCATTCGCCTCCAGCTGGCGCTTGACCAGGTAGCGGCGCGCGATCTCGAGCTTCTCCTCTTCGGTGTAGCCGGGAAGCTGGATCACCTCCATGCGGTCGCGCAGCGGTCCCGGAATCGTGTCGAGCACGTTCGCGGTGGCGATGAACATCATCTTCGACAGGTCGAAGTCGACGCCCAGGTAGTTGTCGCGGAACTTCGAGTTCTGCTCCGGGTCGAGCACCTCGAGCAGCGCCGATGACGGATCGCCCTGGAATCCTCCCGCGCCGACCTTATCGATCTCGTCCAGCATCAGCACCCCGGCGCGCGTTTCCGCGCGCCAGATCGCCTGGATGATGTTGCCCGGCAGCGCGCCGATATAGGTGCGCCGGTGGCCGCGGATCTCGGCCTCGTCGTGCAGGCCGCCGAGCGCGACGCGCTGAAACTTGCGCCCGGTGGCGCGCGCGATAGACTGCCCGAGGGAGGTCTTGCCCACCCCCGGCGGGCCGACGAAGCACAGGATCGGGCTCTTGCCGTCGGGGTTGAGCTTACGCACCGCGAGGTACTCGAGGATGCGGCGCTTCACCTTCTCCAGGCCGAAGTGGTCGTCGTCGAGGACTTTTCTCGCCCCGGCGATGTCGATCGGCTTGGCTTGCTCGGCCTTCCAGGGCAGCTCCGTGAGCCACTCGAGGAAGGTGCGCAGCATGCCGTACTCGCCACCGCCTTCCTGCATGCGCTGCAGGCGCTTCAATTCCCTGTTGGCGTGCTTTGCCACGTCCTCCGGCATTCCCGCGTCATCGAGCGCCTTTTTAAGCTCCTCGATCTCGGCCGCGGTGTCCTCACCCTCGCCCAGCTCTTTCTGGATCTGGCGCATCTGCTCGCGCAGCACGTGCTCGCGCTGGCGTTCGTCGAACGCCTTGCGCGTCTGATCGCCGATCTCCTTCGACAATTTCAGGATCTCGACCCGGTTGCCGAGCAGCGTGAGCACCTTGTCCAGGCGCGCGCGCACGCTGAAGGCCTCGAGCAGCTCCTGCTTCTGCTCCGGCTTCACGTCGAGGAAGTTCGCCACCATGTCGGCCAGCGCGCCGGGCGAATCGATGCCCTGCACCACCGCCGCGAGGCCCTCGGGCGCGTTCGGCAGCAGCTCGATCGCGGCCGCCGATTGCTGCTTGAGCTGCATGAAGCGCGCCTCGAGCTCCGCGCCCGATTCCTGCACCTCTTCGACCATCGCCACCCGCGCGGCGAGGAACGGCCAGCCATCGAGGAACTCGAGCACGCGAAAGCGCGACTGGCCCTGAACCACCAGATGGTGCGCGCCGTCCGGTGCGGTGACGTAGCGCGCGATCTGGCCCACGGTGCCGACCCAGTGCAGGTCGTCCGGGCCGACCGTGTCTCTGGTCGGGTCGCGCTGCAGCAGGAATCCGACCTGCCGCTCGCGCTTGGCGGCGTCTTGCGCCGCGGCGACCGATTTCTCGCGCCCGATCGTCACCGGCGCGATAACGCCCGGGAACAGCACCGTGTTCCTCATCGGAATGAGGGCGATCACGTCCTCGGGCAGCGGCTTGACGCCGCCGTTGGCGCGCTCGGGCGCAGGTGCACCCGCGCGAGCGCCTTCGTCGGCGGAGAGCATCTGCTGGGACTGCGGCCAGAGGTTCATGCGGCCTCCTTGCGTTTGGCGAACGTGAGCGTCAGCAGCCCGTTCGCGAGGGATCTGCCGGTGAGCTCGAGCGCGTGCATCGGCAGCCCGATGCGGCGTTCAAAGCGCCCGTAGGGAATTTCGAGGCGGTGGATGCGCGCGCCGCCATCGGAGGCGGGAAACGAGCGCAGCGCGGAGATGGTCACTGCGTCGTGTTCGATGCCGATCGCGACCGATTCGGCGCCAACGCCCGGCAGGGCGACATGCACGCGCAGCGCGTCGCCGCTCTCGACCAGGTCGACCGGCGGCTCCCAGGCCCTCGCGGCGGCCGACGGGCCGACGCGGAAGAACTGCCGCTGCAGGCGCTCGGCCTGCTCGAGCAAAGACAGGGCCTCGCCCCACATCAGGCTGTGCAAATCGCGCGATCTCATGAGCGTTAGATGGCGCTGCCCTGCCCCGGATTCAAGTCGAGCGGGAAAAGGGGTGCTGCATCAGGGCGTTACCCGCTCGGACGTACTAGAACGCGAACGCGTTGCTCAGGTCGCCTGCCTTCGCGCGCACCCCGGGCAGCGGCTCGAGGCCGAAGCGCTCGGTGATGAATTTCAGGATCGAGGTCGTGTCGTAGGGCGTTTTGTCGACGTAGCCGCGCCTGGCGTAGGGCGACACGATCAGGGTCGGAATTCGCGAGCCCGGCCCCCAGCGGTCGCCCCAGCCCGGGCCGGAAGGCGGCGGCACGTGATCCCAGAAGCCGCCGTTCTCGTCGTAGGTGACGATGACTGCCATGTGCGCCCACTGCGGGCTCGCCTTGAGCCGCTCGAGCAGCGCGGCGATGTGCTCGTCGCCGCTCATCAGGTCGGAGTAGCTCGGGTGCTCGGTGTAGCGGCCGGCGGGCTTGAAGAACACGACCTGCGGCAGCGCGCCCTTGTCGATCGCCGCCAGCAGCTCCTTTTCGTCCTTGAGGTGCTCGGCGCGCTCGCGCGTGCCCGGCGCGAAGCGCGCGTAGTAGTTGAACGGCTGGTGGTGCGGCTGGAAGATCGGGCTGTCGGCGCCGCGCGCGTAGATCACGCTGCGCTTAACGCCGGAGTCCTGGCGCCCGTCGGCAAGCGCCTGGTCCCAGCCGCCCGCGTACCAGACCCAGCTCACGCCCTTGGCCGAGAGGGTGTCGCCGATGGTTTTTGCGCTCAGCGGCGGCGCGGGATGGCGCGCCGGGTCGGCGTAGTCGCGGTCCCCGCCCGCGGCCGGCGGGATGCCGCTCGGCTGGTACGGTGGCTGAGTGGTATTGACCAGAAAGCCGTCCGGCGTGACGCGGCTCGGTCCGACTTCGACCGGCCCGTCGAGCACCGAGGCGGGCGAGCCGGACTTGTGCGCCAGGTTCCCGGCCGCGTCGAGCGTGGCGCGATCGTTGGCCGGCGCGTTCGGGTCGGACGGCGTGCAGGCGCACACCAGCCACTGGTGGTTGAGGAACGAGCCGCCGAAGGCGCCCATGAAGAAGTGGTCGGCGAGCGTGTAGTCCTGCGCCCACTTCCACAGCTTCATGCGCGAGCCGTCGAAGTAGCCCATCACCCAGGCGCCGACGTTTGACATGGCGACGAACCGGTCGTTCCGGCCGCCGTCGATCTGTTCGCGGTTCTGGTAATACAGGTGCCAGGGGCTCGGCAGCACCTGGTCGAGCCGCCCGTTGATCGGCGGCGCGTCGATGCGGAACGGGCCGTTCGGCATACCGCGCGTCGGGTAGCGCGGATCGGGCTTGCCGTGCGTGTAGACCGGCGGCAGGTACGGCAGCGGCTTGCCGTCGTGATCGACCTGCGTCTTTTGCGCCGCGCTCGCCTGGGCGAGGCCCTCGGCGCCCGGAAACATGCCGTAAAGATGGTCGAAGCTGCGATTCTCGGCGTAGATCACCACCACGGTATCGATCCTGTCGAGGCCCGCGCGGCCGGCCGGCTGGCCCGCGCAGCCGGCAACGAGCGCCGCCACCAGGCAAGCGAGAATCGTTCCGCCCGAGCTCTCAAACCGTTTCATATCGCCCCCCCGGGTGACTGGATTCGAAACGATACGCCTGATTCATGAGGATTTGCCAGTCGCCACCAGGCCGCCTCGCGCGGCGCGTCATACAATCGACGCCGCTCCGACATCACCGCCCCCTGATGACCGCTGGCGACAACCCGTTCTGCGACACCCACGCCCACGTGTTCGGGCCGCAGCAGAAATATCCTTACAACCCCGGGCGCGCCTATACCCCCGCAGACGCGCCGCTCGAGGCCTGGTTCGCGCTGCACGCCCGGCTCGGCATCGGGCGCGGCGTACTGGTGCAGCCGAGCGTCTACGGCACCGACAACCGCGCGATCCTCGATGCGGTGGCACTGCACCCGCAGCGGCTGCGCGCGGTGGTTGCGGTGGGCGCGGACGTGAGCGAGGCCGAGCTCGAGCGCCTGCACGGGGCCGGCGCGCGCGGCATCCGCGTCAACCTGGCCGACAAGGGCGGCAACCCTTTCGCCTCGCCCGCCGAGCTCGAGCGCATCGCAGAGCGCATCGCGCCGCTGGGCTGGCACGTCGAGCTGCTCGCGCACGTGAACGAGATGGGCGAGTGGCAGGACGTGCTCGCGCGCCTGCCGCTCGACGTCGTATTCGGCCACTTCGGCTACATGCCGGCGGCCCTCGGCGCGGGCCACCCGGCCTATCGCGCCTTCCTCGCGCAGCTCGAGGGCGGACGCTGGTGGGTGAAGCTCACCGCGCCCTACCGTCTCACCGCACGCAGCGCGCTGCCGTTCGACGACGTCGAGCCGTTCGCGCGCGCGCTCGCCGCGGCGTGCCCCGAGCGGCTGCTGTGGGGCTCGGACTGGCCGCACCCCTACATCCGCTCGAAAGCCCTCTCGCCCGACGACGAGGGGATGTTCGCCCAGCTCATGCAGTGGATTCCCGACGCCGCGGTGCAGCGGCTCATGCTGGCCGACAATCCGGCCAGGCTGTACGGGTTCTAAGCTCAGGACAGCTTGGTCGGCAGCCAGAGCGCGATCTGCGGGAACGCGATCAGCAGCGCGATCATCGCCATCAGGGTGATCACGAAAGGCGCCGAGCCGACGATCACGTCGTAGATCTGGCCGCGCGAGCGCACGCCCTGCACCACGAACAGGTTGAAGCCCACCGGCGGCGTGATCAGCGCGGTCTCGATCAGCAGCA
>DAHVFK010000600.1 GCA_027317055.1 Betaproteobacteria bacterium
TCCTGGTACATTGCCAGGGTCGTCTCAAGATTGATGATGTGGATCTTGTTGCGATGACCGAAGATGAACGGCGCCATCTTCGGATTCCAGTATCGAGTCTGGTGCCCGAAATGGACGCCCGCCTCGAGCATTTGACGCATGGTCACTGACACTATTGCTCCTCTTTAGGGTTAAGTCTGCCGCGCGGCCGAACCGTCAACCCGGCAAGAGCCGGGCACCCTAACCAGCCGGGCAGGAAATTTAGCCGGGACAACCTGTCTAAACGCGACCCCGACTAGCCTAAAATTCTAGCATAATCAGGTATCAACCCTCAATAGAATTGCTTCCAGAGAGTGATTCTCGTATCCTCGACGCCTTTTGCCAGCCTATGGCCGTCACCCGTAAGACGCTCGACGAAATCGCAAAGATGCGGGTCGCCGGTCGTCTCGCGTCCGAGGTGCTGGATTTCATCGCACCCCACGTGCGCCCCGGCGTGTCGACGGGCAAACTCGACGCCCTGTGCCACGAGTACATGGTAAAGGTGCAGGACACCGTCCCCGCGCCGTTGAACTACGCGCCCCCCGGCTACAAGCCCTACCCCAAGTCGATCTGCACTTCGGTGAACCATCAGGTCTGCCACGGCATCCCCGGCGACCGCGTGCTGAAGAACGGGGACATCCTGAACATCGACGTGACGGTCATAAAGGAGGGCTTCCACGGCGACTCGAGCCGGATGTTTTACGTGGGCGAGCCGGGTGTCCAGGCGCGCCGGCTGGTCGACGTCACGTACGAATGCATGTGGCTCGGCATCGCGCAGGTACGCCCGGGAGGGCGCCTGGGTGACATCGGTGCGGCAATCCAGGCAAATGCGGAAAAGCACGGTTTCTCCGTCGTGCGGGAGTTCTGCGGGCACGGCATCGGGCGCAATTTCCACGAAGAGCCCCAAGTCCTGCACTACGGCAAACCCAGCACCGGATTGGTTCTCGAGCCCGGCATGACGTTTACCGTCGAACCGATGATTAATGCCGGCAAAGCGGCGATCCGCGAACTGGCCGACGGCTGGACGATCGTCACCAAGGATCACAGCCTCTCCGCTCAGTGGGAGCACACCGTACTCGTTACCGAGTCGGGCTACCAGGTGCTGACGGTGTCGTCTAACTCGCCGTCGCCGCCTGCCTTCGCTGCGTAGACGACGGCTGCGGTGCAGCCCGAACCCGCCACACTGATCGCGCAGGTTCGCGCCGAGTTGCAGTCAGCACGGAGTGCTCTGCGCGAGGCCTACCTGCGGCGACCGCGACCACGCGCTCTGCTGCGCGGCCACTCGAACCTTATCGATCGCACCATCAAGGCGCTGTGGCGCGCATTGCAGCCCGCGGCGGGCGCTGCGCTGCTCGCCACCGGCGGGTATGGCCGCGCAGAGCTGTTCCCGTTCTCGGACATCGACGTACTGATCCTACTGGCAAGAGAGCCGTCTGCCGAGGAGCGTACGCGGCTCGAATTGCTCGTCGGTCAGCTATGGGACGTCGGACTCGAGGCCGGCCACAGCGTGCGCACCATCGAGACCTGCCTCGAGGCGTCCGAAGCCGACATTACCGTCCGCACAACCTTGCTGGAGGCGCGCTTTCTCGCAGGTAGCCGCGCGCTGTACCAAAAGCTCGAGAGGGCCCTTCACCAGGCGTTCGACCCGGCGTCATTCTACAAGGCGAAGAAGCTGGAGCAGGAACAGCGTCATGCCAAGCACCAGGACACCCCCTATTCTCTCGAGCCAAACCTGAAGGAGGCGCCGGGCGGGCTGCGCGATCTGCATGTGATTCAGTGGATCGCGCGGGCAGCGGGAATCGCGCGCAACTGGCGCAATCTCGAGATCCACGGTTTGATCCAGCACGACGAGATGCGACAACTCTCGCGCTGCGAATCCGTGCTGCAGAACTTGCGAATTCGCCTGCACTACCTTGCGGGGCGAAGGGAAGACAGACTCGTATTCGACCTTCAGAACGCGCTCGCCGAGCAACTCGACGATACCGAAACTCCGACGCGCCGCGCCAGTGAAGTG
>DAHVFK010000601.1 GCA_027317055.1 Betaproteobacteria bacterium
CTCCTGAACCACCACGAGGATGCCGCCGGCGACGAGCGTGTTGAGATTCCGATAGAGGGTGGCCTGGGGGGATATCCGGCAGCTCATCGGCCAGCTGTTGGGCAGCCACCCGGCGTCCGGCGGTTGCCAGGATGACCCAAATCGGACAGGGTGAAGTTTGCAATTATATTATCAAGATCGAGAATAGAAAGAAACAGTTCTCACGCGGGAGCGACAAATTTCTGTAATAGCGGGCGTTAGGGCGAGCGCTAGTCAGTGGTGGTATGGTAGGAAGAAAGGACCGCCGCCACAGAAGGTGGGGCGGTCCGTAAGGAAGATCCCCTTGTCCGAAGTTCTCCCTCCCTGCATCGTAGCACAATTAGATGCCTTGGGGCAGGCGTTGCGAAGCGTGGCGCGCGCCCATCGGGACGACACGTTAGCCACCTTGGAACAAGAAACGTTGGCGGTGATTCGGGCGGCCATGCCCGATTTGTTGGGCGCGGTCCTGCAAGCGAGCACGAGCAGCTTACAGCCCGGTGGGGTGGGGCGGACGCAAGCGTGCCCGACCTGCGGGGAACGAATCCCGGTGGTGGGATGGCGCCCGCGCACGCTCACGACGGTCTGCGGCGCGCTGAGGGTGGAGCGACCGTGGTATCACTGTCGGAGCTGCCAGCATGGCTGGAGCCCGGCCGATCTCACCTGGGAGGTTGCCCCGCGGGCGCGCATTAGTGCGGGTGTCGCGGACTGGCTGATCGACCTGGGCGGCTCGACCAGTTTCGTCGATGCCCAGCGGGAATTGGGCAAGTTGAGCGGGTTGCAGGTCTCAGCCGAGACGATCCGTCAGTATACCGAGGAGCGGGGGACCGTGCTGGACATGGCCGAGGGGGCGGCCGCGCAGAGCGTGTTGCGCACCCAAGAGGCCGCCGCGCCGCTCGATCCGGCGCCGGGGACGCTCGTCGTCGAGACCGATGGGGTCATGGTGCGCTATCGGAGCGGCTGGCATGAGGTGAAGCTCGGGCTGGTGGGTGGACAGGTCGAGGGCAAACTGCAGAACCTCAGCTATGTGGCGGCCCGCCAACCGGCGGAGGCGTTTGGCCCCCGGCTCTTGGCGGAAGCCGCCCGGCGGGGCGCGTTAGAGATCGTCGGCTGGGACGGCCCACTGACCGGCACGCCGTTGGCGCAGTTACGGTCGGTGGTGGTCTTGGGGGACGGCGCCCATTGGATTTGGGAACTCGCGGCGGATCATTTCGGCGAGCGCATCGAGATCGTCGACTTCTATCACGCGACCCAGCACGTGTGGACCCTCGCCCACGCTCTGTTCGGGGAGGGAACCTTTTTTGCCGCGCGGTGGGCCGACTTCGCGATCCTTATGCTGGCCGAAGAAGGAGCAGGCGCCCTTCTGGCGCTGCTCGACGCCACCGCCGCCCCTTCACCCACGGCGGCAACCCTCCTGCAGCGCGAGCGGCAGTACTTCCGCACCAATCAAGCACGCATGGACTACCCCACCTTCCGCCACCGGGGCCTGCCCCTCGGCTCCGGCGCCGTCGAGTCGGCCGGCCGCCATCTGGTCCAACTGCGGATGAAGCGAGCGGGCGCTCGCTGGTCCGATGAAGGCGGTCAAGCCGTCCTCACCGTCCGCTCCCGCCTCATCTCCAAGCGCTCGCTCGTCGCCTAAACACCTACAGAAAGTGGTTACTCCCGTGGATTGTGTTTGGGGGCAAAACATGGTAGACATGCTCTTAACGGAGACCCGTTGGCCCGCAGGCACATATCCGTTGTCAAACCCGTGATCGGCCAATAGGCAAGGAAAGACAATTAAGCGTTTCACGATGGTGCTATTGTGTCGCTCCCGGGAACACCGATAGGGAGTGAGTGGCCGCTTTCCTTCTCGCGTACAGAGGCGCCCTCGGTCCCCGGTGCACGGAGTGAAGGCAGCCTAACGGGCGGGTGGGAGGAATCGTGACGCGCGACGTTACTCATGGCGACGAGCGCCTCAAGGCGACAATGCCCAAGATTCGCGACGTCGCCCAGCATGCCGGCGTTTCCGTAGCG
>DAHVFK010000602.1 GCA_027317055.1 Betaproteobacteria bacterium
GGGCCGGACCGCGGCCTTGCGCTCGAGCCGGCGGCGGCGCGCGACGCCGGACCGGGCGTTCCGCGGACGCTCGCGCTCGACCTCCTGGGGCGACGGCCCGATCTCGCGGCCGCGCGCTGGCGCGCCGAGGCCGAATCGCGCAGCGTCGAAGTGGCCACGGCGCAGTTCATGCCGAACGTCAACCTGGTCGCCTTCGCGGGGCTGTCCTCGCTCGGGCTGGACAGGCTGCTGCAGGCGCGCAGCACCATCGCCGGCGCGGGGCCCGCGGTGCGGCTGCCGCTGTTTTCCGCCGCGGGGCTGCGCGCGAACCTGCGCGGGCGCGAGGCCGAGTACGACCTCGCGGTGGAGCAGTACAACGCGCTGCTGGTCGACGCGGTGCGCGAAGTGGCCGACCAGGTCCAGGCGCGGCGCGCGATCGAGAACGAGGTCCGCGAGCTGACGGTCGCGCTCGAGGCCGTGCAGCGCGCCTACGATCTCGCGCTCGCGCGCTACAAGGCGGGCCTGTCCGACCTGCTGAGCGCCCTCGACGCCGAGGGCGCGCTGTTCACCGAGCGGCGCGCCGAGGCCGACCTGCGCGCGCGCGCGCTGCAGGCGGACGTGGCGCTTTACCGCGCGCTGGGCGGCGGCTACCAGGACCGCGGCCCGACCCCACCCGAACAGCGGAGCATGAAATGAGCGAGTTGCCTCGAGTGCCGACCACGGGAGCGCGCCGCCGGCGCGCGCTCAGCGTCGTGATCGCGGTTTTCCTGCTGGTCGGCATCGGCTGGCTGGCATGGTGGTACATCGAGTCGCGCGGCCACGAGACTACCGACAATGCCTACGTCGGCGGCAACCTGGTGCAGGTCACGCCGCGCGTGGCCGGCACCGTGGTGGCGATCGGCGCCGACGACACCGACCTGGTCGACGCAGGCCAGACGCTGGTGCGGCTCGATCCGTCCGACGCCAGGGTCGCGCTGGCGCAGGCCGAGGCGCAGCTCGCGCAGTCGGTGCGCGAGGCGCGCGTGCTGTACGCCAAGGACACGACCCTCGCAGCGACGGTGGCGCAGCGCAAGGTGGACCTCGCGCGCGCGCAGGACGACCTGGCGCGGCGCGCGCCGCTGGTGGCGAGCGGCGCGGTGTCGCGCGAGGACCTGCAGCACGCGCGCGACGCGGTCGCCGCGGCGCGCGCCGCGCTCAAGACCGCGGACGAGCAGCTCGCGGCGAGCCGCGCGCTGACCGAAGGCACCGCGGTGCAGAAGCAGCCGAGCGTGCTGCGCGCCGCGGCGCGGGTGCGCGAGGCGTTCCTCGCGGTCCAGCGCGACACGATCCCGGCGCCGGTCAGAGGCTATGTCGCCAAGCGCTCGGTGCAGGTGGGCCAGCGGGTAGCGCCCGGCGAGCCGCTGATGGCGGTCGTGCCGCTCGACGAGGTCTGGGTCGAGGCGAACTTCAAGGAAGTGCAGCTGCGCGAAATGCGCATCGGCCAGCCGGCGCAGCTCACCGCCGACCTGTACGGCAGCCAGGTCGAGTACCGCGGGCGGGTGGCGGGGCTCGCCGCCGGCACCGGCGGCGCCTTTGCGCTGCTGCCGCCGCAGAACGCGACCGGCAACTGGATCAAGGTGGTGCAGCGCCTGCCGGTGCGCATCGAGCTCGACAGGAAGCAGCTCGCCGAGCACCCGCTGCGGGTCGGGCTGTCGATGGAGGTCGACGTCGACGTGCGCGACGCGAGCGGCCCGCAGCTCGCCGCCACGCCGGTTCGCGGACCGGTGTATGCGACCAAGGCGTTCGACGAGCAGGCCGCCGCGGCCGACGCCCGCGTGCGCGAGATCATCGCCGCCAATCTCGGGCGCGGCCAGTGAGCGCAGCCCCTCCCGCCGCGGCGGCGCCGGTGCCGCTCGAGGGCATGGAGCGCGCCGTCGGCGCGTTCGTGCTCTCGCTTGCCGTCTTCATGACCGTGCTCGACACCACGATCGCCAACGTGTCGATCCCGACCATCGCCGGCGACCTCGGCGTGAGCCCAAGCCAGGGCACCTGGGTCATCACC
>DAHVFK010000603.1 GCA_027317055.1 Betaproteobacteria bacterium
CGTCGAGCAGGAAGAGCGGGTTCTTGACCCCGGCCTTGGTCATGTTCTGCAGGATCTTGCCCGGCATCGAGCCGATGTAGGTGCGGCGATGGCCGCGGATCTCCGCCTCGTCGCGCACGCCGCCGAGCGACATGCGCACGAACTTGCGGTTGGTCGCCCTGGCGATCGACTGCCCGAGCGAGGTCTTGCCCACGCCCGGAGGGCCTACCAGGCACAGGATCGGCGCCTTCATCTTGTCGACCCGGCTCTGCACCGCGAGGTACTCGACGATGCGCTCCTTGACCTTCTCCAGCCCGTAGTGGTCGCGGTCCAGAATCTCTTGCGCCGCCTTGATGTCCTTGGAGATCTTGGACTTCTTGCGCCACGGCAGGTTGACCAGCGTCTCGACGTAGTTGCGCACCACGGTCGCCTCGGCCGACATGGGCGACATCAGCTTGAGCTTCTTCAGCTCCGCGTCGACCTTCTTGCGCGCTTCCTTCGGCATGTGCGCCTTGCGGATGCGCTTTTCCATTTCTTCGAGATCGGCGCCTTCCTCGCCCTCGCCGAGCTCCTTCTGGATCGCCTTGACCTGCTCGTTGAGGTAGTACTCGCGCTGGCTCTTCTCCATCTGCCGCTTGACGCGGCCGCGGATGCGCTTCTCGACCTGCAGGATGTCGATCTCGGTCTCGAGCTGCGACAGCAGGTGCTCCAGCCGCTGCTTGACGTCGAACATCTCGAGCACCTGCTGCTTCTGCTCGAGCTTGAGCGGCAGATGCGCGGCGACCGTGTCGGCCAGACGCCCGGCCTCGTCGATGCCCTGCAGCGAAGTCAGGATCTCGGGCGGGATCTTCTTGTTCAGCTTGACGTACTGGTCGAACGCCGACAGCAGCGCGCGGCGCATCGCCTCGACCTCGGGCGCGGGCGCGCCCTCGAGCACGATCGGCGCGGCGCCGGCGACCCAGTGCGACTTGAGGTCGACGATCTCGCGGATCTGGGCCCGGCTGCCGCCCTCGACCAGCACTTTCACGGTGCCGTCGGGCAGCTTGAGCATCTGCAGGATGCTCGACACGCAGCCGATGTCGTAGATGTCCTCCGGGCCGGGATCGTCCTTGGCGGCGGATTTCTGCGCCACCAGCAGGATCGACTTGCCGCTTTCCATCGCCGTTTCCATGGCCTTGATCGACTTGGGCCGACCGACGAACAGCGGGATCACCATGTGCGGGAACACCACCACGTCGCGCAGCGGCAGCAGCGGGTATTGCGGGATCTCGGCGGGGACTTCGGGGGCGTCGGACATTTACGGCCTCGGTTGCGGCGTGGGAAGTCTCGTGAACCTTGGGGCTTTCTGCGCCAAATCAATAGCAAGCATGCGTCCAAGCCTACACGCAAGCCCGCCACGCCGCAACGCGGCCCGGCGGGCTGCGCCGCACGTGCTTAGTGACAGCTCGACTGCGGAAACGTTCAGGCCGTGCCGCCCGCGACCTTGTGCTGGTCGGAGTAGATCATCAGCGGCTTGCCGTCGGCGGTGATCATCGCCTCGTCCACCACCACCTTGCTCACGTTCTCGAGCGTCGGCAGCTCGTACATCGTGTCGAGCAGCACCATCTCGAGAATCGAGCGCAGGCCGCGCGCGCCGGTCTTGCGCGCGAGCGCGCGCTTGGCGACCGCGTTGAGCGCGGCCGGGCGCACCTCGAGCTCGACGCCTTCCATCATGAACAGGCGCTGGTACTGCTTGATCAGCGCGTTCTTCGGCTCGGTCAGGATCTGGATCAGCGCACTCTCGTCCAGCTCCTCGAGCGTCGCGACCACCGGCAGGCGGCCGACGAACTCCGGGATCAGGCCGTACTTGATCAGGTCCTCGGGCTCGACGCCCTTCAGGATGTCGAAGGTCGCCTTCGCGTTCTTCGGGCTGCGCACGTCGGCGCCGAAGCCGATGCCGGTCTTCTCGGTGCGGTTGCGCACGATCCGCTCGAGGCCGTCGAAGGCCCCGCCGCAGATGAACAGGATGTTGGTCGTGTCCACCTGCACGAAGTCCTGGTT
>DAHVFK010000604.1 GCA_027317055.1 Betaproteobacteria bacterium
GATCCAACACGGCGGGACGGTTTTGGGGGCAGCTGAATTCATCCTGGACTAGCAGGGAACGTTCTCTTGAACACTTCGGCAACCAGCTTACTCGAGACCGTATGGCGCGTCTGGACGTTCTCGAAGTAGGTCGGAGTTGTATGGGTGAACCAGGTCTGCAGTGTGCAAACCAGAACACCAACAAGGTCCGAAAACCTCTCGCGATCAGCGTCGGTCGCGGCGTCAAACAATAATCGAAAAAATTCAGCAGGCGGGGCGTGCTTCGAATAAAGGATGATCGCGCCGGCTTTACCTTTCGGCAGTTGCTCGAGCGCTCGCAATACGCCGTTCTGGAACATGCGACGAAAGATAGCCGGCACCGAGCGCTCCATTCCTGTGACGCCGCCGTAGATGCCGGGCTGCTTAAGGTCAATGCGAAAGCGAGCGATGTCGCTGATTAAACCCTCGCAGGGCAGCTGTTGCGCGAGTGCGTTGTTGATCGCCGCAACAATGGCCGTGACTATAGTTCCGCTGATTGCGCTATTCACCGCGGCGTAATCTTCTTGACCAAATCGGACTTCGCTTAGTCGTGGGTTAAGCGCGACCTGAACGATGATCTCCTTGCCTTCGTGTTGCCAGGGGAGAGCGCGCGTGATCTCGCTCATCAGGGAGCCTTCCCAGTCCTCCCATACCTCGTCGCCGAGTCGCTTGCATTCGACGGCGACGGTGTCTCCGTCTTTTGTGGCGATGAAGTCGGCGCTCTTCGCTGATCCTTCCTTGGGAAAGGAGACACAGAAGCCTTCCTGGACGAAGGATTCGGCACCCTCGAGCTCCAGAAATGCTGAGTCGCCATAGGCCTCGCGCAGAACGCGGACGGGGCGCTGTAGGTTTTCCACGTGCCGCAAAGTTTCAAGCCTGGCTCCAAGGCTGGCGATGAACGCAAGGGCCATTGTGCTGCGCTCGAGGCATAGCTTCGGGAACACGAGATTCGAGCGGGGTGCTTTCGCAAGACCGATATACCAGTCAGCGTCGAAATACTTGCTCAGCACTGCCGCACCGCGATTGACCGCTTCCAGCGGGACGGTAAAGTGAATCTCGCAATCAGCTTGAGCCCACCACGGGTCTTCCCACCAGCGGCCGGTCGCTTCCGCGCGCTCGATGAAGTAGTCGTGTTTGTGCTGCACTGTGGGAGCGCGCGGGTCGGCGAAGGGAAACGGGCGCTGTATATAATACCAGTGCGCCTAGGTTCGTCCGCTCTCAGCGGATGCGGGGAACCGCCGCGCCCGGCCAATAGCAGTCGTTCCTCGCCGAACGTCGACAAGCGCCACGGGCTATAACGTTTATCGCGCGTCGCGTAACCGGCGTCTACTCGGGCGTGTCGGTTTGCTTCCCCTGTGCGCCCTCTGCGTCTTCTTCGCCGCTTTCACTTTGGCGGCTGCAGTATCCCACTTGCGACGAAGATCCTCGGATCGAGACGGAAGGTCCAAGTAAACCTGCTGGGTCACATCAGCCATCGTCCACAGGTTTTCGAAGCGCACGTGACTGACCTCGGCGAACTGTTTTCGTCTACCGGATAGGTTCTTCCAAGTCTCGGATATATGCCAGGTGGTGAACAGTTCTGTCCCAGTCAGAACTATCACTGGGGACCGTGGTCGTCCATCGTGAAGCGGTTCTCTTCCCCATTGCGCCAACCGTCTGATTTCCTTTTTCTCATCCGGTTCCAAGGTGTTCTTCAATGCGGCGAACACCAAGAATGCTCCCGGAAGCAGCTGGGCGAGAGTGCGCATGCGCTCTACGTCGTCCTTGTGGAAGCACTTCGTCCCGAAGCTCTTCGCCTCGCCGAATACCGTCACGGTCTCGTCCTCGTTGTCGAACAATTGATCGCGTCGATACCAGAGCGCGAAATCAACTTCGATTGGTCGCTCACGGCCCGGAGGCGCAAGTGAGATGCCCGGCGAATACGTGACATCTGAGTGCCCGCTAGAAAGTGCTTCCGAAAAGACGCGCAGCGCTAACGCCGTTGCGTACG
>DAHVFK010000605.1 GCA_027317055.1 Betaproteobacteria bacterium
CGGTTGATCCGTACCAGATCCTGCAGGCTCGCGCGTGCGTCGTCCGGTGGCAGGGTGTCCAGAAGTTCCGGCAAAATCAGGCGCTTACCCAGGCAGTGCATGCGTTCCCGACCCCATCTACTAGTCACAATGGAGCGACCAACTACCGAATCGCAGTAGCGCGGGTTACGCTGCGAAGAGGTAAATCCGGCGGCGCAGAGCCGCATACGAAAGGAGTTGGTCGCACATGTCTAAATTACGCTTTGTAGGGTTAGATGTCCATGCCGAGACCGTCGCGGTGGCGGTGGCCGAGGCGGATGGCGAAGTTCGCAGCTTGGGAACGATTCCGAACCGGCCAGAATCGGTGCGGAAGCTGATCGGCAAACTGGGGCCCGTGAGCAAGCTGAAGTGCTGCTACGAAGCGGGTCCGACAGGCTACGTTCTGTACTGGCAGTTGACCGGAATGGGGGTAGCCTGCGAGGTGATCGCGCCGTCGCTGGTCCCGGTGAAGGCAGGCGACCGGGTGAAGACGGACCGGCGCGATGCGGAGAAACTGGCGCGTTGCCATCGAGCTGGGGAATTGACCCCGGTGTGGGTGCCGGATGCGGCCCACGAAGCACTGCGCGATCTGGTGCGGGCGCGAGAAGCGGCCAAAAAGGATCAGCTTCGCGACCGGCACCGGCTGGGAAAGTTTCTGCTGCGCCACGGCAAGCGCCCCACGGATGCAGGCCAGGCGTGGACCAAGAAGTATGTGGATTGGATTCGGATTCATGCCCGCTTTGAAGAGCCGGCACTCGAAGCCACCGTGGCGCATTACTTACAAGAAGTAGACCACGCGGCCGAGCGAATCGTGAAACTGGACCAAGCCATCGACGAAGCGGTAAAGCAGGCGGCTCCCGAAGTTCGCGCGGTGATCGAAGCGTTGCAGGCGCTACGCGGGGTGGCGCAGACCACAGCAGCGACAGTAGTGTGTGAACTGGGAAGCTTGTCGCGATTCGAGAACCCGCGCCAGTTGATGGCGTATAGCGGACTGGTTCCGCGCGAACATTCCAGTGGCGGCAAAGTGCAGCGTGGCGCGATCACCAAGACGGGCAACGCCCATCTGCGGAGAGTGCTGGTCGAGTCGGCCTGGTCTTATCAACACCGGCCCAGCGCTCAGGGCCGGTTGCTGCGAAGGCAGAAGCCCCTCGATCTCGATGACGAGGTCAAACGGATCTCGTGGAAGGCGCAACAGCGGTTGTACAAACGCTTCACGGCTTTAGCGGCGCGCGGCAAAGCCAAGGGGCAGATAGTGACGGCGCTGGCGCGGGAACTGCTCGGGTTCCTGTGGAACATTGCCCGCCACACGGAAGCCCGATTCGCACTTGCTAAAGCAGCCTGACAGTATGTCTTTCCTCAGCAGCATCGATAACAGTCGAGGGTCAACGAAAAGGAGAACCCTCGCCGAGAACTATGCGGTACGGCCTCCGGGCCCAATCCGCGCCACTAGTCCGAGCCAGCTCCCGACGGATCATGTCCATGCGGTTCCGACCCGCGCATATCAGTGTGATCAATCGTCGCGCCAGATCCTCGGCTGTTACCGGTGCTGCTGTTTGGAACCTCCAGGCTCACCAACGGGAAGGTGTTCCCGTCCCAGCCGCCCATCTCAATTCCGAAGTGCCAGAACGGTGCTCGCGCTCAAGGGTTCGCTTCGCCGCGCCAAACACCAGCGCGCCCTTGCTCGCTGCGCGCCGTTCCGGCCAGACCATTCTGCGATGGGCGGCTCCGGCGGGAACACTTAGGCGTTTTTATGACCAGATTGAGAAAGAGGGGTTGACAGGTCGCTCCATATCAGTTCTTTGGGCGAGCCTTTGCGGAAGGCCGCGCTAATACGCTCGCCACCAGATCGCCAAGCTGATTCGCCGTGAATTGATTCCCTTCCAGATTTGCCACGAGCCTGCGTTGCTTGTCCAGCACGATCGTATGCAGCGAATGAGTCAGAACACCTTCGTCCGGCCAGAAGTTCATGCCAAACATGCCGCAC
>DAHVFK010000606.1 GCA_027317055.1 Betaproteobacteria bacterium
GCATGGAGCAGTCCATCCTTCGAATGGAGCGGGAGGGGCGCGGGCGGGCGCGTCCACTCATGCACCCCAGGCCGGCCGAGCGCGAAATCGAGAGAACCGACCTCAACCGCGGCCAGCGGGAAGCCGCGCGGCTGATGCTCACGAGCGCCGACCAGGTTGTCGGCATGCAGGGCTCTGCCGGCGTCGGCAAATCGCATTTGATCCGCACGATCGCGCGGATCGCCGAGCGCAACGGTTGCCGGGTGGTGGTCCTCGCGCCGTACGCGAACCAGGTGGAACGGCATCTGGCCGAGGGAGTGAACGCCTCGACGCTCGCGACGTTCCTCGTCGCGAGGGAAAGCAACATCGACGAGCGGAGTCTCGTCGTCATCGACGAGGCGGGACTCGTGCCGGCGCGTCAAATGGAGGCGACGCTGCGCATCGCGAAACGCAGTGGCTCGCGGGTCGTCCTCGCCGGGGACATCCAGCAACTGAAGGCGGTCGAGGCCGGAAGGCCGTTCGCGCAGTTGCAGGCGAACGGCATGAAGACGGCGATCGTCGATGAGATCCAGCGCCAGAAGACGCCCGACCTGAAGCCGGCGGTGGAACTGGCGGCGAAAGGGCGGGCGCAGGAGTCGCTCGCGTACATCGACCGGCACGTGCACGAGGTGCTCGACGACAAGGCGCGCTACGTCGCCATCGCGCGCGAGTACGCCGCGATGGAGGAGCCGGAGCGCACGCGCACGCTTATCGTCTCGGGCACCAACGCCGCGCGGCGCGAGCTCAATGCCCTGGTCCGGAGGGAGCTCGAAATCGAGAGCACGGGGCGTGAATACGACACGCTCTCGCGCAGGGACCTGACGCAGGCGGAGCGCCGCCACGCGCCAAGCTATCGGATCGGCGATTACGTGCAGCCTGAAAGGGATTATGCGAAGGCGGGGCTCAGGCGCGGCGAGCTTTACCGGGTGGCCGAGATCGAGGGCGGCAATCGCCTGCTGATCATCGGCGAAGACGGGCGGAGCCGGGAGATCAACCCGCGCCAGCACGCCCAGCTGAGCGTCTACGAAAAGACGCGCAGCGAGCTGGCCCCCGGAGACTGGGCGCGCATCACCCGCAACGCCCCCGGGCTCGACGTCTCGAATGGCGACCGTATGCGCGTAGTCGGCGTCAAAGCGGGTCGCGTCGAGCTGGAGAACGAGAAGGGCAGGCGCATCGAGCTGGACGGCGAGCGCCCGCTGCACCTCGAGCATGCCTATGCGACCACCGTGCACAGCGCCCAGGGCCTTTCCACCGGCCGGATGATGGTCGATCTGGATACGCGCAGCCTCACGACCGGCAGGGATCTCTACTACGTCGCGATCAGCCGCGCCGAGTACCGGGCGGAGATCTACACCAATTCCCGGTCCGAGCTTCCCGAGGCCCTCAACCGGGAAACGACCAAGACCGCCGCGCTCGACATTCACCGGGAGCGCGAGGCGTTCCACCGGCAAGGATGAGACCCGTTGCCAAAGTCCTCATCGCTCAACGCCGCCGTTTCTCCCTGCCAGGTGAGCCGCGTCTCGAGTGAGAATCAGCGGATTGCCGCGCACTTGCGCGAAGCCGCGGGCCTCCTGCAGGCGCAAGGCGCGAATCCCTTCCGCGTGAATGCCTACCGCGGGGCGGCGGAGCGCATCGCGGGCCTGGCCCGCCCGGTACGCGAGGTCTTCGATGCCCAAGGCCGCCGCGGATTGCAGGCAAACGCGGGCATCGGTGGGGGCATCGCTTCCGCAGTCGCCGAGATGCTCGTCACCGGAAGCTGGATCCGACTCGCCAGGCTGCGCGGCGCTGTCGAGCCGGAGACGCTTTTTCGCACGGTGCCGGGAATCGGCGAGATACTCGCGCACGCGCTTCATGAAGAGCTCCAGGTGGAGACGCTCGAGGGCTTGGAGAACGCGGCGCACGACGGTCGCCTGCAAGCCGTAAGCGGCATAGGCTCACGCCGTGCCGCCGCCATCCGCGCCTCGCTCGACGCGATGCTCGGGG
>DAHVFK010000607.1 GCA_027317055.1 Betaproteobacteria bacterium
GGTCTCGTGGGCGTAGCCGATCGCGGAATGGAACACGCCCAGCCGGCCCATCGAGTAGAGAATCCGCGCGCCCGAGTTCATGCATGAAAGCGCGAGCGAGAAGAAGCTGATCATCGCGCCGGCCGAAATCGGACCCTTCAGGTAGCCCATGCTCATCATATCGGCGAGCATGTTGAGCGGCGCGTCGGCCTTGTCGAGCGTGGTTTTGGAGCCGCCGAAGCCCAGCACCTCGACATAGGCGATGAAGACGAAGAACAGCCCGGTGAGGATGAGGCTCACGATCACCGCGCGCGGAATCGTGGTCAGCGGTTCGCGCGCCTCCTCGCCGAAGGCCGTGGCGCATTCGAAGCCGACCAGGCTGAAGATGGCCGTAACCACGCCGAGGCTGACACCCGAAAACGACGAGCCGGTCAGCGCGATCTGACCGCGATCGACCGCGAAGCCATGATGGTACAGGACGATCACGCCGAGATAGATGATGAGCGCGACCGACGCGCCCTCGAGCACCAGCATCAGCACGCTCGACAACTGGATGTCCTTGTAGGCGAGGAACCAGCAAGTCGCGGCGCAGAGCGCGAACAGCACGATATTCGGCACCTGGAAGCCGATCATTGCGAGCAGCGTGTTGGCGAAGATCGTGAAGCCGGTCATGCCGGCCGTCCCGATAAACAGGTACGCCCAGATCAGGCACCAGCCGGACAGCCCGCCGGCCATCGTGCCCAGGCCCATCACGGTGTACGCGTACATCGAGCCGGCCGAAGTCGAGCGCCGCGCGAACTGGTTGAGGTTGAACGCCACGAACAGCAGCATCACGGTGCCGAACAGGTAGGCGAGCCAGCTGGCGTTGCCGGCGGTGCTGAACATCAAAGGCACGATCAGCGCCGCGGTCATGGTCGGCGAGATCAATGCGATCGCCAGCGAGGTGAGCTCGGTAAACCCGAGGCATTCGCCGCGCAAACGTGGTTGGTCGCTCTTTTCGATCATCGCGTTACTCCCTGCAAGCGTTTCCGCGCCGGGGCGCGATGCGGAATTTCGGCTGGCGCCCGGCGCAGCGATTTTGCCTGTGAGGCAACCCTGCAAGGGTAATGCCTGTCAGGCAACTCGCGCCGCGCCCGTCGGCGAGGGCCGCCTTATCGAGCGCGGGCCTGCGGTTTTTCCGCCGGCGGCACGCGCCCGGGCGGTGCCCGAATGATCCTGCGGTGCCGGGTTGGCGAGCGCACTCAGCGGGCATTTGCCCGCCGCTTAAACATGGCGTACGGGCGCGCGTCCGTCAGGCGGTAGCGAATGCGCGGGCGGCTGCGATGCGCATGCGCGTGCGGCGCGCTCAGCGTTTGCGGGGGACGAAGTACTGCACGCCGGAGCCGGCGCGATCGATCTCCCGAATCAGGTCTTTCAGGTCGTCCGAATCCGCGACGAAATCGAGCTCCGTGGTGTCGACCACCAGCAGCGGCGTCTCGTCATAGTAGAAAAAGAAATCGCGGAACGCCGCCGACACGCGCTCGAGATAGCCGGCGCCGACATGGCGCTCGAAGTCGCGGTTGCGCTTGCGCAGGCGCTCGAGCAGCACCTCGACGTTGGCCCGGAGATAGACCACCAGGTCGGGCCTGGCCATCCGTGCGTCGAGCAGGCGGTAGACGTTGTCGTAGAGCGTCAGCTCGTCGGGCGCGAGATTGAGGGTCGCGAAAATCCGGTCCTTGGCGAACAGATAGTCGGCCACGGTGGCCTGGGTGAAGAGGTCCTGCTGGGCGAGGTCGCGCTGCTGATTGTAGCGCGTGAGCAGGAAGTAGAGCTGAACCGGGAGCGCGTGCTGTTCGGGGTCTTCGTAAAAGCGGGCGAGGAACGGATTGTCGTCGGCGTCCTCGAGCACCGTCCGCGCGTTGAGTTCCCGCGCCAGCGCGCGGGCGAGGCTGGTTTTGCCGACGCCGATCGGACCTTCGACCGCGATGTAGCCTCCCCGCCGCTCCATCAAGCCACTAGGGAACCTCTGCACAAGT
>DAHVFK010000608.1 GCA_027317055.1 Betaproteobacteria bacterium
CTGAACGCGCTTTACCAGGGCGCGGTCACCAACCGGCACTCGATCGGCAGCCTGGAGCGGATCTTCGAGTCGGGGTTCCGCGAGTTCAACAAGATCAGGGGGCAGCGCGCCGGCGACGCCTCGGCTATGGTAAACGGGGCGCGCCGCGCGATGCACGCCACGTTCCAGCGCGAGATGGATCACCTCGAACGCCGGCTTGCGTTTCTCGCCTCGACTGGTTCGGTCAGCCCCTACGTCGGCCTGTTCGGCACGGTGTGGGGAATCATGCACGCCTTCCGGAACCTCGCCAACGTGCAGCAGGCGACGCTCGCGCAGGTGGCGCCCGGCATCGCGGAGGCGCTGATCGCGACCGCGATCGGATTGTTCGCTGCGATACCGGCCGTGGTCGCCTACAACCGTTACTCGCACGACATCGAACGGCTGGCGATCCGGTTCGAGAGCTTCATGGAGGAGTTCTCGAACATCCTCCATCGCCAGGCCACGAGATAGCGCATGCCCGCCCTGCACCGCAAGCGCGGACCGATGCACGAGATCAACGTCGTCCCGTACATAGACGTGATGCTGGTGCTGCTTATCATCTTTATGGTGACCGCGCCGCTGGTGACGCCAGGCGTGGTCGAGTTGCCATCGGTGTCGAAGACGGCGAATGCGCCCGCCGCGCCACTGGAGGTGGTGATCAAGGAGGATCGCAGCGTGATGGTGCGCATGCCCGGCGTGAAGGGCGGGCGCGGCGAAGAGCGGCGCGTCGCACGCGGCGAGCTGGCGCAGCTGGTGCGCGCGCGGCAGGCGGAGCATCCGGACACGCCGGTGCTCATCGCCGCCGACAAGAACGTGCGCTACGAGGCGGTACTGAACGTCATGGATGAATTGCAGCGCGAGCATATTCGGAGGGTCGGGCTGCTGGTCAAGCCGGCGCAATGAGCGCTGCGCCGCCCTTCGACGGTTTCGAGGAGCGCGAACAGCCGGCGCTGGGGCGCGCACTCGTGCTCGCCCTGGCGGTGCACCTCGTACTGTTCGCGATCCTTTTCGTCGGCATCCGCTGGGAGAGCCACCCGCCGGCCGCAATGGTGGTTGAGCTCTGGCCGGGGCTGCCTACACCCGCCCCGGCGCCTGCGCCCAAGGTCCAGCCGCCGCCGCCGCCGAAGCCCGAGCCGGTACAAAAAGTCGAGCCGTTGCCGCCGCCACCGCCGAAGCTCGTGCCCAAGCCGGAGCCGCGCATCGAAAAGCCCGATATCGCGATCAAGGCGCCGCCCAAACCGAAGCTCGAGCCGAAGCCGAAGCCTCCTCCATCGAAGCCGGAACCGAAGCCCAAGCCCAAGCCCAAGCCCAAGCCCAAGCCGCGCGAGGACGTGTTTAGAAAGCAGATGCAGGAGCAGCTCGCGGCCGAGGAGCAGCAGATCAGCGCGCAACGCCAGGAAGCCGAGCTGAGCGCGCTGCTTGCGCGCGACGCTGCGGCCGCGCGCAGCAAAGCGCTCGCGGCCTGGGCGGACAAGATAAGGGCCAGGATCCACCGCAACATCATCCTGCCGCAGAATATTCAGGGCAATCCCGAAGCGGTATTTCAGATCTTTCTGCTGCCGACCGCGGAGGTGCTTCGCGTGGTCGTCGAGAAGTCGAGCAACAATGGGGCGCTCGACGATGCCATCGTTCGCGCCATTCTTAAGTCCTCGCCGCTGCCCAAGCCGGAAGATCCCGGCGTTTTCGATCGCCGCATCGAGTTGACTTACCGACCGTTAGATCAACGATGATGTCCTGCTGTCGCCGCCCAGCGACAGGGAATCGCATCAATGGTTCGTTATAATCACGTTTCTCCGAGCTGAGAAGAGGAGCCATGCAGAGCCCGTCCGCCCGCCGGATCTCCCGCGCCGTCGCATTCCTTGCATCGTTACTGCTGCTCGTCGCGCTGCCCGCGCGGGCGCAACTCTCGATCGAGATCACCGGTGCGGGCGCGAATCGAATACCGATCGCTATCGTGCCGTTTCCCGGCG
>DAHVFK010000609.1 GCA_027317055.1 Betaproteobacteria bacterium
GCGTACCGTGTCGGCCGCCTTCAACCGCATGGCGCGCGACCTCGCCTCGATGGAGCGCGAGCGCGCGATGGTGCTGGCAGGCATCAGCCACGACATCCGCACCCCGCTCGCGCGCCTGCGTCTGGGGCTCGAGATCGCCGGCGGCGAGCACGCCGCAACCGAGGCGATGGCGCTCGACATCGAAGAAATCGACGCCGTCATCGGCCAGTTCCTCGATTTCGCCCGCGGCGAGAGCGAACACCAGCCGCAGGACGACCTCGACGCGCTGCTGGGCGAGCTCACCGAGCAGTACGCGCGCCGCGGCAAGCGCGTGTCGTTCCAGCCGGGCGGTCTCGGGCCGCTGCCCTTCGCCCGCCAGGCGCTGCGGCGCGCGGTCGCCAATCTGGTGGACAACGCGCTGCGCTACGCCGGCGAGCCGGTCGAGATCCGCACCCGCGCGGCGCACGGCGGCGCGCTCATCGAGGTGCTCGACCGCGGGCCCGGCGTGCCGCCCGGGGAAGCCGAGCGCCTCAAGCAGCCCTTTACCCGGCTCGACCCCGCGCGCAGCGGCGCCGGCGGCTCGGGCCTCGGGCTCGCGATCGTCGAGCGCGTGGCACGCGCGCACCACGGCATGCTCGATCTGCTGCCGCGCGAGGGCGGCGGCCTGGCCGCCAGGATCACGCTTGGCCGCGCGCCCTGAGCGCATCTCGCGCCGCAGGCTGTCCGCCCTGGTGTTCGGCGTGATCGCACTGGTGTGGGGCTACAACTGGGTGGTGCTCAAGCAGGCGATGCGCGAGGCCGGCCCGTTCGAGTTCCTCGCCTGGCGCTTCGCGATCGCGAGCGCCTGCCTGTTCGGCGCCCTGGCGGCGCTCGGCCGGCCGCTGCGCCTGACCCACGCGCCGCAGGTGCTGCTGATCGGGCTGCTGCAGACCACCGCCACCTTCGCCCTGGTGACCTGGGCGCTGGTCGCGGGCGCGGCGGGCAAGAGCGCGGTGCTCAACTACACCATGCCGTTCTGGGTCGTGCTGTTCGCCTGGCCGGTGCTCGGCGAGCGCCCGCCTCCCGCGCAGTGGGCCGCGATCGCGCTCGCCTTCGTCGGCCTCGTGCTGCTGGTGCACCCGGGCGCGCACGCGGGCGCACCCGAGCTGCTCGCGCTCGCCTCGGGCGTGGCCTGGGCGCTCGGAGTGGTCGCCACCAAGCGGCTGCAGACGCGCGAGCGCATCGACACTCTGTCGCTCAGCGCCTGGCAGACGCTGCTCGGCGGCGCGGGGCTGGTCGCGCTCGAGCTCGCCTTTCCCTCGCGCCCGATGAGCTGGTCGCCGCAGCTCGTGTTCGCCGTACTCTACAACGGCGTGCTGGTCGGCGCGGTGTGCTGGTTCCTGTGGTTCTGGGCGCTGCAGAAGCTCGACGCCGGCCTGGCCAGCCTCGGCATCCTGTCGGTGCCGGTGCTCGGCGCTGCGTTCGGCGTCACGCTGCTGGGCGAGCGCCTGAGCCCGCCTGAGTGGGCCGGCATGGCGCTGATCGTCGCCGCGCTCGGGATCACTGCCGTGGCAGCCGCCCGCCGCTAGCGCGAACGCGCGAAGCGCTCGATCGTCTCGTAGCTCGCTCCCTCGCGCGAGAGCGCCGAGCGCACCAGCACGAATTCGCCTACCGGCCAGTCTACGATTGGCGGCTCCGGAAGCGCGTTCTGCGGCTCGTGCGCCCTGCGAATGAGGCTGACGTGCGCCGCGAAGGCACGTGCTTCCAGGCTGAATCCCTCTTGCGCAAGATTGTTTTTCAATTCAGCCGCAAGGGCCGCAAGCGGCGCGGGGATCTCGTTCGGCCCGGCCCAGACGATGCGGTTGTGCGCCCACCAGCGCGCCTGCTCGATGGGAAGGGAATGGGCCCGGCCGCCGACGCCGCGCCCGGCCCTGATCACGGCGCGAAGCTTTTCCTTGTCCACCTCGCCGAGGAACGCCAGCGTCAGATGGATGGTCTCGGCGCGCGTGACGCGCCCGCCGGTCTGGC
>DAHVFK010000060.1 GCA_027317055.1 Betaproteobacteria bacterium
GCTCTGGGGCGGGCGCGAAACGGTGTTCGTGCTGAGCACCGACCTGTCGCACTACCACAGCTACCAGGAGGCCAAGCGCATCGACGGTGCGACGCTCGCGCGCATCGCCTCGCTCGCCACCGACCTGAACCACGAGCAGGCTTGCGGCGCGACGCCGCTCAACGGCCTGCTGCGCGTGGCGCGCGACAAGGGGCTGTCGATCCGGCTTCGCGCGGCGTGCAATTCAGGCGATACCGCGGGCGACCGCGCGCGCGTTGTCGGCTACTCGTCGTTTGCGCTTTACCAAGCCGGCGTCGCGCGCGGCGCAATCGGGCGGCAGCTCGGCCAGGCGCCGGCGCCGCGGCTCGATGATCCCGCGTGGCTGACGCAGCCGGGAGCCAGCTTTGTCACGCTCACTATCGACGGCGAGCTGCGCGGCTGCATCGGCAGCCTGCAGGCGCAGCGGCCGCTCGGAAAGGACGTCGCCGCGAACGCGGAGAACGCGGCCTTCCGCGACCCTCGCTTCGCCCCACTCACGCTGCAGGAGTGGCCGCGCGTCGCGGCAGAGGTTTCGCTGCTTTCGACCCCGGAGAGAGCAGAATTCGGCGACGAGATCGACCTGCTGGGGCGGCTGCGGCCTGGCGTGGACGGGGTGATTCTCGAGCACCGCGGCCGGCGCGGCACCTTCCTGCCGCAGGTGTGGGACAGCCTGCCCGATGCGCGCCGCTTCATGCAGGAGCTCAAGCGTAAGGCGGGGCTGGCCGCAGGCACCCCGCTCGTACAGTGCAGCGTCTGGCGCTACCAGGTCGTGAAATGGCGCGAAGCCGACTTCGCCGACTAGCATGATCCCCGAATCCAGTCATCCCGGGCGCTGGTGGCACGCGCTCGACGACGGGCGCATCCAGTGCGACCTGTGCCCGCGCGACTGCAAGCTGCACGAAGGCCAGCGCGGCGCTTGCTTCGTGCGCAAGATGCACGGCGGCAAGATGGTGCTCACCACCTACGGCCGCTCCTCGGGCTTCTGCGTCGACCCGATCGAGAAGAAGCCGCTCAACCAGTTCTACCCGGGCTCGAGCGTGCTGTCGTTCGGCACCGCGGGCTGCAATCTGGCGTGCAAATTCTGCCAGAACTGGGACATCTCCAAGTCGCGCGAGATGGACACCCTGATGGACCAGGCTACGCCGCGGATGATCGCCGATTCCGCGCTGCGTCTGGGTTGCAGGAGCGTCGCCTTCACCTACAACGACCCGGTCATCTTCGCCGAGTACGCGCTCGACGTCGCGGACGCCTGCCACGCCAAGGGCGTGAAGACCGTTGCGGTGACCGCGGGCTACATCCGTCCCGAGCCGCGGCGCGAGTTCTATTCGAAAATGGACGCCGCCAACGTCGACCTGAAGGGGTTCAGCGAGACCTTCTACTTCAAGCTCACCGGCGCGCACCTGCAACCGGTGCTCGATACGCTGGTCTATCTGGCGAAGGAAACAGACGTCTGGACCGAGATCACGACGCTGCTGATCCCGGGCAAGAACGATTGCGAGGCCGAAATCGAGGCCGAGTGCAAGTGGATCGCGCAGAACCTCGGCCGCGACGTGCCGCTGCATTTCACCGCTTTCCATCCCGACTGGAAGATGCGCGACGTGCCTGCGACGCCGGCGGCGACGCTCAAGCGCGCGCGCGAAACCGCGCTGCGTGCCGGATTGCGCTACGTGTACACTGGAAACGTCCACGACGAAGAGGGCGGCGCCACCTGCTGCCCCGCGTGCGGGGAAGCGGTGATCGTGCGCGACTGGTACGACATCCGCGCCTACCACCTGACGGACGAGGGCGCATGCGGGTTTTGTGGCCACCAGCTCGCCGGCCGCTACGGAAAGTTCGGCCAACCCTTCGGCGCAAGGCGCATTCCGGTAAGGCTGGCGCTCGGCGCCTGAGCAGGTGAGCTTCGCACCTGGGCGTGGAGGCTGGCTCGCCCTGCTGTGCGCGAGCCGCATGCTGGCGGCGAGCTGGTTCGTCGCCTACTCTGCGGTCCTCCCGCTCACGCAGCAGGTCTGGGGCCTGTCCGGGCGCGAGGCGGGACTGATTCAGTCGGCCTTCCACCTCGGCTATCTGGTTTCGCTGTTCGTGGTCGGCTTCATCGCCGACCATTACGGCGCGCGGCGCGCCTATCTCGTGACCGGCGTCGCGGCGTGGGTGGCGCCGATCCTGTTCGTCGTCTTCGCGCACGGATTTTGGTCGGCCTACTGGCTGCACCTGCTCACCGGGCTGTGCCAGGGCGGGACCTACACCCCGGTGCTCGGGCTGGTGAACGAGCACGTCGAGCGCGACCGGCGCGGGCGGGCGATGGGTCTCGTCATCGGCGCCTCGAGCGCGGGCTACGCGCTGTGCTTGGGACTGTCGGCCTTTGTGCTCGGCTTTGCCGGCTGGCGCGCGGCGATCGGCGCGGTCGCGGTGCTGCCGCTGCTGGCCTGGATCATGTCACTCGCCGCGATGCGCTCGACGCCGAACGTGGTGCACCCGCGTCCCGCGGGCGAGGGGGCGCTGGCGGCGCTGCCGGCGGTGTTCGCCAATCGGCGCGGCATGTTGTCGATCCTGGGCTACACCTGCCACAACTGGGAGTTGCTCGGGCTGTGGGCCTGGCTGCCGGCTTTCCTCACCGCGGCGCTCACCGCGGGCGGCGAGGGCGCGCAGGCCGCGGCCACCGCGGCGCTCGCGCTGGCCGCGGTGACCTACGTCGCGAACATCGGCGGCAGCATCCTCGGCGGCACGATGGCCGACCGCTGGGGTCGCACCGAAACGATCCTGCTGTGGTCGTGCGTGAGCCTCGTGCTGTCGTTCTCGATCAACTGGCTAGTCAACGCTCCGGCGGCGCTGCTGGTGCTGCTCGCCTGCGTGTACAACTTCTCCGCCATCGCCGATTCCTCGACCCACTCGACCCTGCTGGCCGAGAGCGTCCCGCCGCACCAAGTCGGCGTCGCGTTCTCGGTCCGCTCGGCGATCGGCTTCGGCGCCGGCGTGGTCAGCCCGGTCGTGTTCGGCTGGGCGCTCGATCTGGCGGGCGGCACCAGGAACGCCGCCGATCCGCACGCCTGGGGCATCGCCTGGGCGACGCTCGGGATCGGCGCTGCGCTGGGGCCGCTCGCGACCTGGAAGCTGCGGCGCGAGAAAGAGGGCTAGTCTTTCGCCAGCAGGCCCATCAGCGCTGTGTTGTCCCAGCGGCCGTGGCCGGCGGCGCTGATGCGGCCGAAGTACTGCTCGATGAGCGCGGTGCCCGGCATGTAGGAGCTGTTCTTCTTCCCTTCCGCGAGCGCGATGTTCAAGTCCTTTCTCATCCAGTCGCTGGCGAAGCCGAAGCCCTCGAACTTGCCTTCGATCATGGTCTTCCAGCGATTCTCGAGCTGCCAGGACTGCGCCGCGCCCTTGGAGATGACGGCGACGACTTTCTCCATGTCGAGGCCGGCGTTCTTGCCGAAAGTGAGCGCTTCCGAAAGCCCCTGCAGCAGGCCGACGATGGCGATCTGGTTGACCATCTTGGTGAGCTGTCCGCTGCCCGCAGGCCCGATCAGGGCGCACATCTTGGCGTACAGGTCGAGCACCGGCTTGGCCTTGGCGAAGGTCGCCTCGTCGCCGCCGCACATGATGCCCAGCTGCCCGTTGACCGCGCCGGCCTGGCCGCCCGAGACCGGTCCATCGACGAAGCCGATGCCCTTTTGCTTGCACTTGGCATCGAGCTCGCGCGCGATGATCGCCGAGGCAGTCGTGTGATCGACCAGGATCGCGCCCTTCTTCATCCCCGCCAGGGCGCCGTCGTCGCCGTAGACCACGGAGCGGATGTCGTCGTCGTTGCCGACGCACATCAGCACCAGGTCGCAATCCTTGGCCGCCTCGCGCGGAGTGGGGGCGCTCTTGCCGCCGTATTCCTTGGCCCACTGCGCGGACTTGGCGGCGGTGCGGTTGTACGCCGTCACCTCGTGGCCCCCCTTCTTTTGCAGGTGGCCCGCCATCGGGTAGCCCATCACGCCCAGTCCGAGAAATGCGAGTTTCGCCATCGTCTTCTCCATCGGGTATCGAACGAACAAGCGCCCGATTCTAACCTCTCAGTTTTGCCACGAGGTCTTGCACCACACTTTCCGCCGCACCGACGATCCTCGCGTTGGGGCGCCCGGTCGCGAAGGCGACGCCGAGGACGATCTCGTCCGAGCGCGGGGCGCCGGGCACGCGGACTTCTGCAGTGTCCATGGCATCGTAGTTCCATCCATCGTCGATGCCGCCCAGGACGATGTCGAGCGTCGCGCCTGGCGCGGCGAGCTTCGCGTTGCCTGGAATCAGCGCGCGGCCGCCCTTAATCGCGGTGCGCATCGCAAGCCCGATGCGGCAGTGGATCATCGCCGCGCCCTGCTCCAGGTCTCCGCCCGCGCCAACAAGGACACCCTTGCCGTAAGCGATCGGAACCCGGGAGCCGAGCGCTTCGAGCACTCGGCGGGTCAGGATTTCGCCCACCGTCACCGAGGCCTCAACGAACGGCTGCAGGCCGTCGGTCGCAGACCTTCCCGCCATCGGGTTTTCCAGCACGGCGCAGCTCACTGCGCGCAGAGCGGGCGGCGAAACCGTCCTTCCCGCATGGTCGACGATTTCCTGGACGAAAAGGTGCAGTTCGCGGATTTTCAAGGCTCCTCCCGGCGGTGTCGTGAATAGTCCAAGGCATTGGCGCCATTAAGCAAAAGTCGATAATACGCGCAGCCGGTTGACACGCATGCGTCAACCGATACAATACATGGACGTTTATACAGTACTCGGTGCCGACCCGGGGATCGCCCGCCGTAGATGCCGGCGCACACAAGAAGAGGTACACGATGGACGAGAACAAATCGAAGGCGCTGGCCGCCGCCCTGTCGCAGATCGAGAAGCAGTTCGGCAAGGGCTCGGTGATGCGCATGGACTCCGAGGCGATCAAGGACGTGCAAGTGGTCTCGACCGGATCGCTCGGCCTTGACCTGGCGCTTGGCGTGGGCGGCCTGCCACGCGGGCGGGTGGTCGAAATCTACGGTCCGGAATCTTCCGGCAAGACCACGCTCACGCTGCAGGTGGTGGCCGAGGCGCAGAAAATGGGCGGCACGGCGGCCTTCATCGACGCCGAAAACGCGCTCGACCCACAGTATGCCGCCAAGCTCGGGGTCGACATCGACGAGCTGCTGATCTCGCAGCCCGACACCGGAGAGCAGGCGCTCGAGATCGCCGACATGCTGGTGCGCTCGGGCGCGGTGGACGTGATCGTAGTCGACTCGGTGGCGGCGCTTACGCCCAAGGCCGAGATCGAAGGCGAGATGGGCGAGCCGCAGATGGGCCTGCAAGCACGCCTGATGAGCCAGGCGCTGAGGAAGCTCACCTCCAACATCAAGCGCACCAACACGCTGGTGATCTTCATCAACCAGATCCGGATGAAGATCGGCGTCATGTTCGGCAATCCCGAGACCACCACTGGCGGCAATGCGCTCAAGTTCTACGCTTCGGTGCGGATGGACATCCGGCGCATCGGCTCGATCAAGAAGGGCGACGAGGTGGTCGGCTCGGAGACGCGCGTGAAGGTGGTCAAGAACAAGGTCGCCCCGCCGTTCCGCCAGGCGGAGTTCGACATCATGTACGGCACGGGAATCTCGCGCGAGGGCGAGATCCTCGAGCTCGGGGTACACCACGGCATCGTCGAGAAGACGGGCGCCTGGTACAACTACAAGGGCGACCGGCTCGGCCAGGGCAGGGACAACGCACGCGATTTCCTGAAGGACAACCCCGAACTGGCGCGCGAGATCGAGATGAAGGTGCGCGAGGCTGCCGGGGTGGCGCTGCCGCTTCCGGTGGTTCCCGCCGCCAACGAGGAAGCCGAAGAGGAGTCCGCCTCTGCGCCCGCGCGCAAACGGGGCTGACGAGCCGGACTCCGCAGCGGAGCTCAAGGCGCGGGCGCTGCGCCTGCTTGCGCGGCGCGAGCACTCACGGGCTGAGCTCGCGCGCAAGCTCGCCCCGCGCGCCGAGTCGGCCGCGGCGCTCGAGCGTCTGCTCGACGAGCTGGTGCAGAAGAAGCAGCTCTCCGACGAGCGCTATGCCGAGGCGCGGGCACGCCAGCTAGCGCGCAAGTTCGGCGCGGCGCGCATCGCGCACGACCTGCGCGCCAATGGGGTCGCCGAACAGACGGCCGCGAGCGCCACCGCAGGCGCGTGCGCGGACGAAATCGAGCGCGCGCGCGATATCCTGCGACGCAAGTACGCCTTGCCTGCCACGACGCTCGAGGAGCGCGCCAGGCGCGCCCGCTTCCTGCAGGGTCGCGGGTTTTCGCACGAGGTGATCCGCCGCGTCGTTATAATCGGCTGACACCGAGGGGGAGGAGGTCCTGCATGAAAGCGCCGTCGTTCGCCTACGCGCGTCCGGATTCTCTTGCGGAGACGCTCGCGCTGCTCGAGCGGCACGGGGAGGCCGCGCGCGTGCTCGCCGGCGGCTAGAGCCTGCTCGCATCGCTCAACATGCGGCTGTCTTCGCCCGAGCTGCTGGTGGACATCACCGGCCTCAAGGAGCTGTCGGGCATCCGGGTGCAGAACGGCGTACTGCGCATCGGCGCCCTGACGCGGCACTGCGATATCGAGCGCTCGACCGAGGTGGCACGGCACGTGCCGCTGCTCGCCCAGGCGGTGGTACACGTGGCGCACGTGGCGATTCGCAACGCGGGGACGTTGGGCGGGTCGATCGCGCTGGCCGATCCGGCGGCGGAGTATCCGGCCTGCGCGCTCGCGCTCGACGCCACGTTCGTCATCGCCGGCGCGAGCGGCGAGCGGCGCGTGGCGGCGCGCGACTTCTTCCGCGCGCTGTACAGCACCGCGCTCGGGTCCGGCGAGCTGCTGCTGGCGGCCGAGTTTCCGCTGCTCGAGCCCGGCTACCGTTCCGCATTCATCGAGCTCGCGCGCCGGCACGGGGACTACGCGATCGTCGGCGTGGCCGCGCACGTGCGCGTCGAGCGAAGCATGATGTCCGACCTGCGGCTGGCCTACCTCGGCGTCGGCGCGACGCCGGTGCGCGCGCGCCGCGCGGCGGCCGCGCTCGAGGGCAAGGTCTACGGCCCGCAGGTTGTCGCCGCGGTGCAGGACGCGCTCGGCAAGGATATCGACCCGATGCCGGATCTCTACCACTCCGGGGCCACCAAGCTGCACCTGGCGCGCGTCCTCACCGGCCGCGCGCTCGCTGCGCTGGCGCAATGACCATGGTGGGACGATGAGCCAGGCTCCGGCGACCGAAATCGAAACCACCTTCGTGCTGAACGGCATGCCGGTCACGCGCCTCGTGCCCGCGCGCCAGCACCTGGTCGACTTCCTGCGCGAGGAGATGGGCCTCACCGGCTCGCATACCGCCTGCGAGCACGGGGTGTGCGGCGCCTGCACGCTGCGTGTCGACGGCGAAATCGTGCGCGGCTGCCTCATGCTGGCGGTGCAGGCGAACGGCCACAGGGTCGACACCATCGAAGGGCTGTCCGATTCGGGCGAGCTCGCTGCGCTGCAAAGCGCCTTCCACGAGCGTAACGCGCTGCAGTGCGGCTTTTGCACCCCGGGCATGCTGATGGCCGCGCTCGACCTGGTGAAGAACCGGCCCGAGGCAACGCGCGAGCAGATACGCGAGCACCTGTCGGGCAACTACTGCCGCTGCACTGGCTACCACGCGATCGTCGATGCGGTCGAGGCGGTGCTTGAAGCGCGCCGAGAGGGGGCCAAGCGATGAACGCACCCGAAAAGCTTCCAACCGTCAGAACGGGTTATATCGGCAAGAGCGAGCCGCGACCGAACGCGAAACGTCTGCTGCAGGGACGCGGAGCCTACGTCGATGACCTGCGCTTCCCGCGCCTCGCCCACGTGGTCTACTTCCGCAGCCCGTATGCGCACGCGAAGCTGAAGAAGCTCGACCTGTCGAAGGCGCGTGCGCAGCCGGGCGTGATCGCGACGGTCGACGGGCGCGCGCTGGCCGAGTATTGCACCCCCTGGGTCGGCGTGCTGGCGCACCTGAAGGGCATCAAGTCCCCGCCGCAGCACGCGATCGCGATCGAGCGCGCATGCTGGCAGGGCGAGGCGATGGCGGCGATCGTCGCCGAAACGCGCGCGCAGGCGGAAGACGCGCTGGGGCATGTGGAAGCCGAGTGGGAAGAGCTGCCGGTGGTCACGGACATGGAGGCCGCGCTGCGCGGCGACCACGTCATCCACCCCGAGCTGGGGGACAACGTCTGCTTCAGGCGCGAGCTGAACGCGGGCGAAGTCGACGCGGCCTTCGCCAAGGCCGACCTCGTGGTCGAGGAGACCTACGACTTCGGCCGCCACACCGGCGTTTGCCTCGAGACGCGCTCGATTCTGGCCGACTACAACGCCGCGGAGCATTCGCTCACGGTCTACCAGGCCACGCAGGCGCCACACATGATGCAGGACATCTTCTCGCGCCACCTCGGCATTCCCGAGGCGAGCGTGCGCGTCATCTGCAAGGACGTCGGCGGCTCCTACGGCATCAAGGTTCACGTCTACCCCGACGAAATGGCCGCCGCGGCGCTGTCGGTAATGCTGCGCCGGCCGGTCAAGTTCGTCGCCGACCGGCTCGAATCCTTCCTCACCGACATTCATGCGCGAGAGCACCGCGCCAAGGTGCGCCTGGCGGTCAGCCGCGAGGGCGATATCCTGGCCTTCGAGCTGGACGACCTGACCGGCATCGGCCCCTACTCGGTTTATCCGCGCACCAGCGGCATCGAGGGCAACCAGGTGGTCAACCTGGTAGGCGGGCCATACAAGCACCAGCATTACCGGGCGCAGATGAACGTGGTGTTCACCAACAAGAACGTGACCTGCCAGTACCGCGCGGTGGGCCACCCGATCGCGGTCGCGCTGACCGAGTGCATCGTCGACCCGGCCGCGGCCAGGCTGGGGATGGACCCGGCCGAGTTCCGGCGCCGCAACCTGATCGCCGACGACGCCTATCCCTACAGCTTTCCCTCGGGCCTCAAGTTCGAGCGGCTGTCGCACCACAAGACGCTCGACCGGCTGCTCCAGCTGATGGACTACAAGCGCCTGCGCGCGGAGCAGAAGGCGCTCAGACAGAAGGGCGTCTACCGCGGCATCGGCCTGGCGGCGATGATCGAGGTTACCAATCCGTCGCCCGCGTTCTACGGCGTCGGCGGCGCGCGCATCTCGGCGCAGGACGGGGCCACGATCCGGCTCGAGCCGACCGGCATGGTCACCGTGATGGCGAGCGTGACCGAGCAGGGCCAGGGCACCGAGGGGATCTTTGCCCAGATCGCGGCGACCGCGGTCGGCGTCTCGATGGACAAGGTGCGCGTGATCACCGGCGACACCGGCACCACGCCCTACGGCGGCGGGACCTGGGCTTCGCGCGGCGCGGGCATCGGCGGCGAGGCCGTGCTGCAGGCCGGCAAGGCGCTGCGCTCGAACATTCTGGATGTCGCGGCGGCGATGCTGAACGAGGACAAGGCGCAACTCGACGTCGCCGGCAACGCGATCGTGAGCAAGGCGACCGGCGAGGAGAGGCTGCCGCTGGCCGAGGTCGGGCGGGTGGGCTATTTCCGCCCCGACACGCTGCCGATGAAATTCCAGGCCGAGCTCACCGTCACGCGCCACTACACGCCGCGCGAATATCCCTTCGCCTTCACCAACGGCATGCAGGCTTCGCTGGTCGAGCTCGACCCCGAGACTGGTTTCGTCAAGTTGCTCAAGCACTGGTGCGTCGAGGACTGCGGCACGGTGATCAATCCGATGCTGGTCGACGAGCAGATCCGCGGCGGCATCGTGCAGGGCATCGGGGCGGCGCTGTGGGAGCATTGCCTGTACGACGACAACGGCCAGCTGCTCAACGGCAACCTGGCCGACTACCTGGTGCCGATGGCGGGCGAGCTGCCGGACATTGTGGTGGCGCACGTTTCGACGCCCACCCGCACCTCCGAGCTCGGGGCGAAAGGCGTCGGCGAGGCCGGCACGTCAGGTGCGCCGGCGGCGGTCATGAACGCGATCAACGATGCCCTCGCGCCGCTCGGCGCGCGCGTGGCGGCGCAGCCCTGCACGCCCGAGCGCGTGCTGCGGGCGCTGGGGAAGGTCTAGCCCGGCAGGTCGGAGGCCATCAGCTCCGGGCGCACGCCGCGCGCCTCGGCGTTGGCGAAGTTCAGCTCCACCTTGACGCCGTTCGGGTCGAACAGGAAGAGCTGGTACAGCCCCTGATCGTTTACCTGCCGGCGCTTGAACGGCACGCCCAGCGCGGTGAGGTGCTCGAGCATCTGCTCGAGGCCGGTGCAGCGAAACGCGACGTGGTCGATGACGCCGCTGCCTTGCGTCGCAGCGGATTCCTGTCCCACGTAGCGCTTGCGGTTGTCCGAGACCTGCGCCCCGCCCTCGGTGATGTGGATCACGTCCTTGTCGCCCAGATACAGCCAGCAGACCGGAAACTTGAAGTCCGGATTGGGGCCGACGCGGAAGCCGAGCACGCCCACGTACCAATCGCGCGTTGCCGCCATGTCGGCGGTCTGGATCAGCATGTGCTCGATATGGCTGAGCGGCATCGCGCTATTCTAAGGCCATCCGGCAATCGGGGAGGCGGCGGTGAAGCAGACCATCGGCATAGCGGGGCTTGGGATCATGGGATCGGCGATCGGGGCGAACCTGGTGCGCGCGGGGTTCAATGTGGCGGGCTACGATCCCCTGCCGCGCGCGCGACGCTCGCTCGCGCGCGCGGGCGGGCTCCCGGCGCTCTCCAACGGAGAGCTTGCGCGGCGCTGCGAGGTGATCATCACCTCGCTGCCGTCCGCCGCCGCGCTGGAGCGCGCCGCGCGTGAGCTTGCCGCCGGCGCGCGGCGTGGTCTGCTGGTAGTCGAAACCAGCACTCTGCCGATCCAGGACAAGGAGCGCGCGCGGCGCGTGCTCGCCGCCGCCGGCGCGACCCTGCTCGACTGCCCGCTTTCGGGCACCGGCGCCCAGGCGCGCACGCGGGACCTCGCGGTCTACGCCAGCGGGCCGCGCGCCGCAGTGCGCCGCTGCGCAGCGGTGTTCGACGGTTTCGCCCGCGCGCACTACTACGTTGGCGCGTTCGGCTCGGGCTCCAAGATGAAATTCGTCGCCAACCTGCTGGTCGCGATCCACAACGTCTCGGCGGCGGAGGCGCTGGTGCTGGGAAAGAAGGCCGGGCTCGACCCGGCGCTGGTCTACAAGGTGGTGGGCGACGGCGCGGGGAGTTCGCGCATGTTCCAGGTGCGCGGGCCGATGATGGTCACCGGGGATTATCGCGACGCGACCATGAAGGTCGAGGTGTGGCAGAAGGACATGGCCATCATCACCGACTTCGCGCGCTCGCTGGGCTGTCCGACGCCGCTGTTCCTCGCTTCGGCGCCGCTGTACACCGCCGCGCTCGCGGCCGGCCGCGGCAAGCAGGACACGGCGTCCGTTTGTGCGGTGCTGAGCGACATGGCCGGGCTGCGGCGCGCCAGAAGGGGCTAGCCTTCGACCGCCTCCGCCTTGCCGCTCGCCGCCGAGCGGGCGATCGCCTCGAGCGCCGACACCGTCGCCAGCATCTCGCGGTAAGGCACCGGGTAGGGCGCGCCGCCAAGCGCCGCCTCGGCGAACGACTCGAGGTTGGCCAGCACGGCCGGCGCCGGCGGGATCTCGCGCCGCTGCGGCCTGCCGCCGCGCCGGCTTGGGGCTCGACCGCGCGCACCACGCGCAGACGGCGGCTGCCGGCGAGCAGCGCAACGATGATGCGGCTCCACCACCCCAGGCCGACGACCGCGACGTCCAGCATAGCGAACCCCCGCCGATTCCGGATTGCAGGGAAGGCATTATAGGGACCGAGCGCGGTTGCGTAGTAATCGCTCGATCATTTAGCATCGCGGAAAACATCCGGGAGACGGCATGGGCCCCTATCTGGTCGGGGTAGACATCGGCGGCACATTCACCGATTGCGTGGTGCTGGACGGCAAGGGGCGCATCACCGCCACCAAGTCTCCCTCCACGCCGGGAAATTTCGCCGAAGGCATGCTGGCCGCGCTCAATGTGGCCGCGGACCGGCTCGGACTTTCGTTCGAGGACTTCTGCGCCCAGATCCGCGTCCTCACCCACGGCACCACGGTCGGCACCAACGCGCTGATCCAGCGCAAGGGCGCGAAGATCGGCCTGATCACGACCAAGGGCCACGAAGACGTGATGCACATCATGCGCGGCTCGCGCGGGGTCACCTCGCGCGAGCTGAGGAAGGTGGTGCATTTCCCCGAAAGCCAGAAGCCGGAGCCGATCGTTCCCAAGCGCCTGATCGAGGGCGTCTCGGAGCGGGTAGATTGCTTCGGCGAAGTGGTCGTAGCGCTGAACGAGGAGCAGGCCGAGGCGGCG
>DAHVFK010000610.1 GCA_027317055.1 Betaproteobacteria bacterium
TCTCCATGCTGCTCGGCTATGCGCTGCTGTTCTCCGGCCTGGGCATCTTCGTGCAGGGCTGGCGCGAGCTGTTCCGCGCGCACCGCGAGAACCGCCTCGCGACGCACGGGCTGTACAGCCTGGTCAGGCATCCGCAATACACCGGGCTGTTCCTCGGCCTGTTCGGCGAAGGCGTCGTGCACTGGCCGACGCTCTTTTCGGTGGCGATGTTCCCCGTGATCGTCGTCGCCTACGTCCTGCTCGCGCGGCGCGAGGAAAGGCAGATGACCGAGCGCTACGGCGAGCGTTACCGTGCCTATCGGCGGCGAGTGCCGATGTTCATTCCTCGGCTGGGGCAGTGGGGCCGGCTGCTCGAGCGCCCCGATCCGGCCGCGAGCGAGAACGACCAAGTGCGATGATGGACTGACATGTACCCCATTCTCCTGCAGCTTGGAAGCTTCGAGCTTCGCACCTACGGAATCATCGTCGTGCTGTCGTTCTTTCTCGGCCTGTGGCTGAGCGAGCGGGAAGCGAAGCGAAAGGGGCTCGACCCGGCGCTGATCCAGGACTTCGCGCTTTACGCCCTCTTTGGCGGAATCGCCGGCGCGAGGATCTATTTCGTCGCCTTCTCCCAGCCCGCGTACTTCCTGAGCAGGCCCTGGGAGATCCTGGCGATCTGGCACGGCGGCCTTGGAATCATCGGCGCGATCGCGGGCGGATTCGTGATCGCGCTGTGGTATTGCCGCAGGAAGGGGATTTCGTTCTGGCGGCTGGCCGACACTCTGGCGCCCGGCATCATCCTGGGACAGGCGGTGGGCATTCTCGCCTGCCTCGCCAACGGGGACAGCTACGGCAGGCCGACCGATCTCCCCTGGGCGCTTACTTACACCAATCCGCGCGCGATGGCGCCGCTGAACGTCCCGCTTCATCCGGTGGAGCTGTACGAGATGGCGGCTTACCTGCTGGTCTTCTTCCTGGTCTGGTTCACGAGGAAGAAATTCAAGACCGAGGGCTTCGCGTTCATGACCTACCTGGCGGGATACGGCGTGGTCCGCTTTTTCGTCGAATTCTTCCGCGGGCACCCGGCGATCTTTGCCTCGGGTGTTCCCGCCGCGCAGGTATTCGGCGTCGCGCTGGTGCTTGTTTCGATCGCCGGCTTTTTCGCTCTTCGGCGGGCGCGAAGCGGCGCGATCTGAGCCGGCGCACTTGCTCCGAGGTCGGTTGACCTTGGACCAAGTCGAAGGTTGTCGAATGGTATCGATCGAAAACGCGCGATGACGCGCACGCAAAGGAGCACGCAATGGAATGGCTTGCAAGCAACTGGATCTGGGTCGCCCTCGTCGTGGGCATGCTGGGCATGCACCTGTTCGGCCACGGCGGCCACGGCGGGCACAGCGGACGGCACGACCCCGAAGGCGGCGCGCGCCGGCCCGATGAACGGAGCTGACGCTTGGCGCATGCCCCACACATCGCGTCTCCCCGCCTGGCTGCGGGACCCCGACAGCACGTCGGGGGTGCTCACTGTCGCGGCCATGCTCGCGGCGCTGGCGATGGTGAATTCTCCGCTCAGGCCGCTCTATCAGCTCGTGCACCACACGCCCTTCGCGGTTCGGGCGGGCGCGCTGCTGGTCGAAAAGCCGCTGATCCTGTGGATCAACGAAGGGCTGATGGTGTTCTTCTTCCTGCTGGTCGCGCTCGAGCTCAAGCGCGAAGTGCTGGAGGGACATCTCGCCTCGCCGGCACGGGTCGCGCTGCCAGCGCTCGCGGCCCTGGGCGGGATGCTGGCGCCGGCGGCGATCTACCTCTCGCTCACCTGGGGCGACGCGGCGGCGGCGCGCGGCTGGGCGATTCCGACCGCGACCGACACGGTGCTCGCGCTCGCGGCGCTGAACGTGCTCGGCGCGCGCGTGCCGCCCGGGGCGCGGATATTTCTGCTCGCGCTCGCGATTTTCGACGACCTGGGGGCGATCGTCGTTCTGGCGGCGCTGTTCACCAAGAGCC
>DAHVFK010000611.1 GCA_027317055.1 Betaproteobacteria bacterium
GCGCCGATCTCGACCGGGCCACTGGGCGCCGCGTTGCCCGCGACCGGCAGCACGATCTCGGCCCCGGCGCGGTCGGCGAGATCGATGAACGCGCCGATCGCCGAGCCGGTGTTGCGGTAGGCCTCGCGGATCTCGTTGCCCTCGAGCGGCGTCGACTTGCCGCGCGCGAAGCGCGCCAGCGGCGTCGGCACGGGCGAAAACGTGTTCGTCTCGTGCTTCATCTGCGCGATCACCAGCTTCATGGCTGGGTTCTTCTTCAGCTGAGCATCTGGCCGCCGGCGACCACGATGGTCTGGCCGGTGATCCAGCTCGCCAGGTCGCTGGCGAGGAACTGCACCACGCTCGCGATCTCTTCGGGCCGGCCCATTCGGCCCCAGGGGATCGACTGCATGGTGTCGTCGTAGAGCTTGCGGTTGTCGCGCTTGCGCTGGTCCCAGACGCCGCCGGGGAATTCGATCGAGCCCGGCGCCACGCTGTTGACGCGGATTTTCTTCGCCGCGAGGGACAAGCCCTGACTCATGGTGTACTGCGCGAGCGCTGCTTTCACCGCGCCGTACGCCGGAGTACGCGCGCTCGCGCGCAAGCCGGCGATCGAGCCGATGTGGATGATCGAGCCGCCCCCGGCGCGCTCGATGAGCGGCAGCGCGGCATGTGAGGCGCGCACGCTCGCCATCAGGTCGACGCCGACGCTTTTCGCCCAGCCGGCCTCGTCGTCGCTGGACCCGAAGCCCGAGGCGTTGTTGACCAGCACGTCGATCCCTCCGAGCGCGGCGCATGCCTCTGCGATATAGCGCTGCACCTGGGCGCCCTCGCCGAGGTCGCAGGCCGCCGCGTGGTGTTTTCCGCCGTGCGCTTTCAGCTCGCGCTCGGCTTCGCGCAGCGCGTCGGCGCCGCGCGCGCAGATCGACACGTTCGCACCGGCCGCCGCGAAGGCGAGCGCGGTGGCGCGGCCGATGCCGCGGCTGCCGCCGGTGACGACCACGTTCTTGTTCTTGAAAGAGATGTTCATGCCTTGCCTCCGTGCCGAATGCAGACTTTGCCGAAATGCGCGCCGCTCTTGAGGTGCGCCATCGCTTGTTTCAACTCCTCGAAGGCGAACACGCGGTCGACCACCGGCTGCACCCCGTGCAGCGCCATCGCGCGCAGCATCGCCTCGAAGCCGTCGCGGTTGCCCACCCCGATGCCCACCATGCGCACCTGCTTCATGACGATGCGCCCGAGCTGGGCGCTCATGGTGCCGCCCGAGAGCACGCCGATGATCGAGATCGTGCCGCCGGTGGCCACGCACAGCAGCGACTGCGGCAGCGTCTTCTCGCCGCCGAGCTCGAGCACGTGCTCGTAGCCGCGCCCGCCGGTGATGTCGCGCGTCGCCTTGGCCCACTCGGGGGTCGCCTTGTAGTTGATCGCCGCGTCGGCACCCAGCACCTTCGCGCGCGCGATCTTCTCGTCGCTGGAGGAGATCACGGTCACATGCGCGCCGGCGAGCTTGGCGAATTGCAGCGCGAACAGCGCCACGCCGCCCGTGCCCTGCACCAGCACCTTGGCGCCGGGGGCGAGGTGGTCCGCCACCATCAGCGCGCTCCAGGCGGTGAGCGCGGCACAGGGCAGGGCAGCGGCCTGCTCGTCGCTGAGATATTCGGGCACCTTCACCACGCCATCCTCGTTCAGGCACATCAGCTCGGCCATCGTGCCGTCGAGCGGCCCGCCGAGGTTGTGCGCCGCGCGGTCGGGCGCGGGCGGGCCCGAGATCCAGCCCTGCGTGAAGCAGGGGCAGGCGCGTTCGCCGACTTTCACCCGGCTGACGCCGGCGCCGACCTCGATCACCTCGCCGACACCGTCCGAAACCGGGATCAGCGGCAGCGTCCCGGTGTGCGCGCCGTAGCCGCGGTCGGGCACCAGCAGGTCGCGGTAGTTGAGCGACGCGGCCTTCATCCTGAGCAGCACCTGCCCGGGCCCCGGCTTCGGGTCGGGGCGCG
>DAHVFK010000612.1 GCA_027317055.1 Betaproteobacteria bacterium
CGTTGGGGAAGACCTCGCGCCATTCGGCGAATGGGCGGTTGGTGGTGATCAGCGTGCTCCTGACCTGGTAGCGGCGGGAGACCAGCTCGAACATCAGGTCGGCATGGCGGTTGGAGTAGGAGAGATATCCGACCTCATCGATCACCAGCAGCTGCGGGCGGGCGTAATGGCGCAGGCGGCGGCGCAGGGCGGAATCGCTGTCGAGCGCACAGAGATCGCCGAGCAGCCCGCCTGCGCTGGTGAACAGCACGGTGTGGCCTGCGATCAGGGCCTGGTGGGCGATGTTCTGCGCCAGGGTCGACTTGCCGACGCCGTTGGGGCCGACCAGGACGACGTTGGCGGCATCGTTGAGGAAGTCGAGCGCCATCAGCGCCTCGACGGCGGCGCGGTCGCAGCGTTTTGGCCAGGCCCAGTCGAAGTCGCAGAGCGGCTTGAAGCGGCCGATATGTGCGTCCTTCAGCCGCCGCTCCAGGCTGCGGCGATGGCGTTCCTGTTCCTCCCACGCCAGCAGCGGCATCAGCCAGTCCTGGGCCGCGACCTCGCTCCAGTGCGCCAGCAGGCCGTGCAGATGCAGTGCCTCGGCGCGGGCGCGCAGGGGTTCGGGACTATTCATCGGCAACGTCCTTGAGCTGGTCGTAAGTTTCAAGCGCGTGTGGCTGCACCGGTGCGTCGCGCGCCTGCACGTCCGCGGGCAGCTCGACGCCGACCGGCGGCACGTCACCGCGCTGTTCACGCCGGCGCTCGAGTGAGAGGCGGACGGCGTTGGGATGCGGCACGTCGCGGTCGAGTGCCTCGCCGATGGCGGCCTGCAGCTCGGCAGCGCCATAGCGTTCGAGCAATCGCACCAGGCCGGTGGTGATGGCGCCCAGGTTGGCGCCGCGTTCGGCGGCGCGCAGCAGCAGATCCTGGCTGGCAGGGGCCACCTGGGCGAGCCGGTCGGTGGCGCGATGCTGGCGGGCGGCGCGCTTGTGCGCGACCAGCGCCTGGAGGTGGTCGTCCTGCTCGATCTGCGCGCCCTTGTCGTAGCTGCGGCGATGGCAGGCAAGCACGTGCGCGCCGTCAACGATGCGCACATCGTGGGTGTCGGCCAGCACCGTCAGCGTCCTGCGCACATGGGTATGCGGCACCGAGTAGTCGTTCAAATCGAAGCGGGCATACGGTGTCTTGCCGACCTTGACCGCGAGGCGCTCGAGCAGCGGTGCGGGATTGTCGGGTAACGGCAACAGGCTCGGCGCTTCCTCGGCGAACACCTCGCGCACCGTGCGCTCCGGCTCGTCCGGGCAGCGCCGGTCGGCGGCGAGGCCGCGGCACCAGTCGTCGGCCTGGGCGTTGAGGTCGTCGAGATCGAGGAAGCGGCGCGCCGCGAAGAAGGCGCCGCGTACGTAGCCGATGGCACGTTCGACGCGACCCTTTTCGTTGCCCCGCGCGACCGCGACGGGCCGAGGCTCAAAACGGTAGTAGCCGGCGAAGGTCAGCAGAGAGGGATTGAAGCGGATCGCATCGCCACGCCGCTCCAGCACAGCGCTTTTGAGATTATCGTAGAGCAGGACACGCGGCACCCCGCCCCAGGCGGTGAAGGCGCCGACATGGCCGCGCAGGAAGTTCTCCATGCGGGCGTCGAGGCAGAAGCGCAGGAAGATCTGCCGCGAGTGGCTCAGAACCATCACGAACGCCATCAGCGGACGGCGAGCACGGCCGATCTGCAGGTGACCGAAATGTGCCCAGTCCACTTGCGCCTGTTCGCCGGGCAGGCTGCGCAGCCGCAGATACGCCTCCGCCGGGCGGCGCGGCCGATGCAGGGCAATGAGATGGCGGAAGTGATCGGGGCTGCCGCGATAGCCGCGCTCGCGCGCCATCGCGAACAGGCGGCTGGCGGTCAGCATCGGGAACTTCGCCAGCGTCTCGCGGATCAGCGGCAGATACGCGTCAATCTGCGACCGCCGCGGCGCGGCGCCGATCCCGGGCAGTCCGGCCT
>DAHVFK010000613.1 GCA_027317055.1 Betaproteobacteria bacterium
CCGCGCGAGGTCGGCTTGCGGCACCGCCGCGGTGAATCCCTCGATCGAGTAGTTGCTCGCGTGCACCTTCAGCACGACGCCGGTCTTCGCCCCAACGGCCTCGGCGTAATCCGATAGATGCGTGCGGTTGGTGGTTCCGACTTCGCGCAAGCGGCAACCGGAGCGCGCCATCAGCTCTGGCAGGCGAAACGACCCGCCGATCTCGATCAGCTCGCCGCGCGACACGGGGACTTCCCGCCGCGCCGCCAGCGTGGCGAGAACGAGCAGCAGCGCGGCGGCGTTGTTGTTCACCACCGTGGCGGCCTGGGCGCCGGTCAGGCGGCAGAGAATTTCTTCGACATGCACGTCGCGCTCGCCGCGCTTGCCGGTACTCAGGTCGTATTCCAGGCTCACCGGGCCGCGCGCCGCGACGGATATCGCCTCGATCGCCTCCGCGGGGAGCTGTGCGCGGCCGAGGTTGGTGTGCAGCACCGTGCCGGTCAGGTTGAACACCGGCCGCAGCGACGGCCGCGAATCCCGGCCGAGGCGCCCGGCCGCGCGCTCCAGGATCGCCGCATCGCCGCCGGGATCGGAAGCCCGTGCGGCGCGCAGCTCGCCAAGCACGCTGCGGATCGCGTCGGTCACCGCGGTGCGGCCGTGCTGCGCGACGAGGGCCTCTGTCGCGCTTTGCCGCAACACGCGGTCGACCGACGGCAGCGAGTAGCGTACGGCGGGCAAGCGGCCGGTCTCAGTGGTCGGCCGGCGGCGTGGCGCAGACCTGCTCATAGGGATGGCGTCGCTTCAAGAGGCCGTTGTATTCGAATATGTCGAGCGTCTTCTCGTAGGCCGCGCGCGTGATCTCGACGTGCGGCGTCCAGCAGCCGAGCTGCTGGTAGGTGCCGATGCAGTCGGCGAGCACCTTCTCGTCGATCTTGGGAAAATAAGGCTTCTCCGCCTTCGCGATCTCGGCCGCCGAGGTCTCGTTCATGTAGCGCCGCGTCTTCCTGTAGGCGCGCGCGAATGCCTTCGCCATGTCGGTCTTGAGCCAATCGCGCGTCGCCGCGAGGCTGGAAAAGCCGCACGACCCGATCTGCTTGCCGACCTGGGCCACGATGTGACCGACGCCGTCGGCGGCGAGCTGCTGCGGAAACGGGCCCTGCTGCTGCACGTAGCTCCCCTGTCCGGCACGGAACGCGGCGTCGATGTCCGCCGCGCCGCCGGGGCAGATCGGCTTGATCTTGTTGAAGTCGATGCCGGCCTTGTGGCAGGCGTACCTGAACATCGCGCGCGGCTGGCCGGCCTTGAACATGACCACCTCGGCGCCTTCCAGCTTGTTCCAGCTGAAGGCCGGATCAGCCTCGCGTCCGGTGAGAAAGAAGCCGTCCATCTCGTTGACCTGGGCGAAATGCAACGCCGGCGGCGTCTCGCCCTTGTCGAGCGAGGCGAGGCCCTGGCTCAGCGCCGACTGCACCACGTGCGCCGAGCCGTTCTTCAAAGCCTCGATCGCCGACACGCCCGGCGGCGCAACCGACCACTGCGGATCGAGCCCCTCGGCCTTGAGGAAGCCGCCCGACATGGTCGAGATGAGCGGCGAGTAGAAGGCGGAAAACAAGGTGAATTGAATGTTTATCTGATCCAAGTTGCAGCACTCCTTTTGTTGGTTTAGGCGCCTGCCAGACCCATGATCGCCGCGGCGACGCCGACCAGGCTCTCGCCGGTGATCATGCCAGCCGCAGCGGCCAGCGTGAAGCGCTCGGCGAGCGCGGGGCGCAGCGCGGCGAACAGCCAGGCCAGCAGCGCGCCGGCGAAGATCATGAGCGAGACCGAGGCCGGGATGACGAACGCGAGGCCGAGCGCCGCCGCGCTCGGCAGAAAGCGCGCGGCGCGCCGCCGCGCCTCGAGCGCACCGAACGCCACGCCCGCGATCGCCGCGACCGCCATCGCGGCGCGCGCGCTCGGCGGCACCGAGCCCAGGCCCTGCGCCAGCGCCTCG
>DAHVFK010000614.1 GCA_027317055.1 Betaproteobacteria bacterium
ATTCCTCAGATGCGCGAAGCGAAGTGCTGCACGGACGTGACAAGCAAAGCGTTCGGCGTAGCCGATGGCGCGGACGTGCCAATGGAGCGAGCGCCACCAATCAGAGCGGCGGCGAAGCGGAGCCGCATGGGCGGGACGGGTAAAGGGGATGGGCCGCGACGCGGAGTTTACGGAGCGCTCGTGGGGCGGCTCACAGCGCAGCGCCGCGATTTGAGAGAGCGTGCCCTGGCGGGCTTGTTCCCGTAATGGGAACGATGCTAGAGTGCCTGTAGTGCGGGTGATTGCGCGGAGGACGCTGACGCGGTTCGTCGAATCGCTCAGGGGGCAGAAGGGGCAAAGAGCGGTCAAGGCAGCGCTCGACGCCTGGTTTCACGAAGTCCAACGTGCGCCGTGGCGAAACTCGGCGGAGGTCAAGGAGAGCTGTGCGACGGCCAGCATCGTGAGCGCCGATCGAGTAGTGTTTCACATCAAGGGCAACGACTACCGCCTGGTGGCGGCGATCGATTACGGGTGTCAGATTATGTTCATCAAGTGGATCGGGACGCACCGGGATTACGAAAGGGTTGACGCGAAGAGGGTGAAGTATGGAGATTAAGCCGATTCGGAGTAAAGCCGATTACGAGGAGGCACTAGCCGAAATCGAGCGTGTATGGGGTGCCAGGGAGGGAACGCTGGAGGGGGATCGGCTCGATGTGTTAGCCACGCTGGTCGAGGCGTACGAGCAGAAGCATTTTCCGCTGGACGCGCCGGACCCCATTGAGGCGATCCGGTTCCGGCTTGAGCAACAAGGTCTGGATCATCGAGCGCTGGTTGACGTCATTGGCGGTCGTAGCCGGGTCTACGAGGTAATGAAGCGCCAGCGTGCGCTCTCGATCGGGATGATCCGTCGCTTGCACGAGCGGTTGGGAATTCCGGCTGAGGTGCTTATCCGTCCCGTTAAGGGACCGCGCCGTCGGCGCGCGGTGTGAGGGACAGATATGCGGGAGCCGAAAGCAGGTGGGGGGTCAGACGGACCTATGAGTGGTGGGTTGACGAGGCGGCGCTCGTACAGCGAGGAGCTTGATCTGCTTACTGCAACTTTTACGCAGTTTCGGTCGCTGAGAATCGACAACTTGGATTGCTAGGTGAACGCGGCGCGCGGGTTGCCGGCGATTTTTGTCGCGTCGGGCGGAGCGCTGGCGGCCGCACGGTTTGGCGCTGACCTGCACGAGCGCGCGACAGGTTGTCTCTCGAAGGCAGTGACTCCGCTTGAGTTCAGCGGCATGCGGGTGCGAAGCGGTACTGCGGTTCTTATGCTGTCGGCATCGGGTCGACATCCTGACGCGTGGATGGCGGCGCGCGTAGCCGTAGCAAACGGTTACGATACCGCGGCTCTCTTAACATTTCGTAGGGCAAGCGACCTGCCTGAACCCCTCACGAGGATCAACCTGGACGTGATTTCGCTGCCGTCTATTCCAGGTCGCGAAGGTTTTCTTGCGACGAGTAGCATGCTTGCTCTCGCAACTGTTTTGGCGCGAGCGTATCTTCCTGTGTCTACCGGGCTGCCCGAAATGCTGGACCTGCTCAAGCAGAGGCTGGAGATCGTGCTGGGTCCGAAATGCGTTGCACTGGTTGGGCCGGGGCATGCCTCTGCAGGATTTGATCTGGAGACCCGGATGTGCGAGCTGGGTATCTCTCAAGTTCAGGTGACTGATTATCGGAACTTTGCTCACGGCCGACATAGTGGATTCAACCGTAACCTAAAGTCGACCAGTGTAGTTGCGTTTATTGCCGAGCCATTTCGAGACCTAGCAGCAACCGTGTTCAGGAACCGCGCCCAAGAGGGGAGAAAGGTTAGAGGTTGGGGAGGTAAGCGCAGGTGTTTGCCAGTGAGTTTTGTTATGCAGCATGGCATTGAGAATCACGAGGAGTTTGCGCATGCAGGCGGTGAGCGCTGACTTCGGATATTT
>DAHVFK010000615.1 GCA_027317055.1 Betaproteobacteria bacterium
TGCAATATCAAGTTCCTTAGGTGGGGTCTTCTCCGATTTCTTTGTGAACTGATGCAGCATCACAATCTGCTGGCCAACGAGCGTGCAGTAGAAGACCCGTGATATACCTTCCGCAGCCTTCAGGCGAAGCTCGAACAAACCGCCGCCCATCGCGCGCGTGTGCGGCATACCAAGGTCCGGACCGTATACCTCCATGCGCTCGGCGTATCGCAGAAAACGCGCGACGAATCCGGCGGGTAACTCCAGAATCGCTCGCTCTAGAGCGGCGCTGTAGAAGGTGATCCGCCAGTTCACGAAGCGTACTATAGCATATTTGCTATGTTAGCGCCACCCTTGTGGGCGAGGTCTAACGTCCGTGGTGAAGCGCGCGCGGCCGCTTTCGCCGCGCGTCGCTTTCGACCACGCGGTTAGAGCGCACTATCAGCTCACGCTCCAGGCGCATTATGTGCTTCGAAGGTTTGACGTAGGGCGCCGTCCAGCATCGCCAGCATCGTATCGATCTCTTCTTGCGACAGATTTAGCGCGGGCATGAGGCGCAGCAGACTTGGCCGCGGCGCATTAAGCAATAATCCCGCGTCACGCGCGATTTCTGTGACCTTCGACGCGATGTCGTGTTTTAGGTCAAGCGCCACCAGCAGGCCGCGACCGCGGACCTCGCCGAGCCCGTGACGGGCGGACAGGTTGGACAGGCCTTTCATTAGATACGCGCCGCGCGCCTCCACCCCCTCCAGGAAACCGGGCGCCAGCACCGCGTCCATCACCGCGCAACCGACGGCGGCCATCAGCGGATTGCCATTGAATGTGCCGCCCTGGTCGCCGTGCTCGAAACATGACACGGCGTCCGTCGCGACCAGCGCAGCGAGCGGAACCCCGCCGCCCAGCATCTTGCCCAGCGTCATGATGTCAGGCGCGATACCGGCATGCTCGTAGCCCCATAGCTTTCCGGTACGGCCGACGCCGGTCTGGATTTCGTCCACCATGAGCAGCAGGTTACGCTGCCGTGTCAGCTCGCGCAGATCGCGCAAGAATGGGTCCGTCGCGGGGATAACTCCTGTCTCACCCTGGATCGGCTCGAGCATGACGGCGACGGTCCTCTCGGTAATCAGCCGCTCGACCGACGCGAGATCGTTGAGCCTGGCCTTCGGGAAGCCCGGCACCTTCGGCTCAAACCGCTCGCGGAAGCCCGGCTTGCCCGACGCGGACATGGTGGCCAGTGTGCGGCCGTGGAACGAATCCTCGAAGGTAATGATCTCGTAGGCGCCACCCTTGTTCAGCGCCCCCCATTTGCGTGCGAGCTTGATGGCGCCCTCATTGGCCTCCGCTCCACTATTGGTGAAGAACACTCGCTGGAAGCAACTGCGTTCCACGATTCGCTGCGCGAGCTGCATGGAGGGCTCGTTGTAGAACGCGGGACTGGGGGTAATCAGCTTGCGCGACTGCTCGGCGAGCGCATCGACGATCACCGACGGGCTATGGCCGAGGCAGTTCACAGCCCAGCCCTGGACGAAATCGAGATAGCGTTTGCCCTCGTGGTCCCACAGCCAGGATCCTTTACCGCGTACGAATACCAGCGGCGGTCGGGCCGTAATCTCCATCAGCGCTTGGGCAGGAAATTCGTCGAACTTCATGTCCGATCCTCTGGGCGCGTACCTCTGTTGCTGAAATAGCAGTGCGTGCGCTCGTGCATGTGCGCTCTAACGTGCACGCCCACCGGCGCGCGCAGCCGGTGGCATAAGGTTGCACGCCATGTCGCGCGCGTCCACGTGGGGCGTGGTGTTAGAAGGCTTTTTCACAACAACTCCCCGTACCAAGGAAATGCGCTCCATGCTACCCAAGCGCACGCAAGCCAGTGAAGCAACAATGTGCGTCGTGGTGTTAGATGTTTGCGGATTGCGAACCAAGCGATTCCAATCAGGACCGCTGGCAGTACGGACTGTGT
>DAHVFK010000616.1 GCA_027317055.1 Betaproteobacteria bacterium
GGCGACTGTCCTCGGATTTCTCGCCTGCGCCATTGCGATCGCGATTGCCGGCACCTACCTCTCGCGCTACGGCGACGTCATCGCGCGCCGCACCGGGATGGGCGGCAGCTGGGTCGGGCTGGTGCTGATCGCGACCGTCACCTCGCTGCCCGAGCTGGCGACCGGGGTGAGCGCGGTGACGATCAACCAGGCGCCGGAAATCGCGGTCGGCGACGTGCTCGGCAGCTGCGTGTTCAACCTGCTGATCATCGTGGTGCTCGACTTGCTCCAGCGCGGCGAATCGGTCTACACGCGCGCGCGCCAGGGCCACATCCTCTCGGCGGGCTTCGGCGTGGTCCTGATCGGCTTTGCCGGCTTCAACGTCCTGCTCGCCGAGGGCGGCCCGCATTGGGCCTGGGGCCATGTCGGCCTGTACAGCCCGGTGATCGTAGTGCTGTACGCGATCGCGATGCGCACGGTGTTCCGCTACGAGTCAAGCCACCCCGAGCCGGGGGCGGGTGAAGCGCTGGGCGAGCGCGACCTCACGCTCAAGCAGGCGCTCCAGCGTTACGCCGCGGCGGCGCTGGTCGTGGTCGCCGCCGGCATCTGGCTGCCGTACCTCGGCAAGGCGCTTTCCGCGCAGATGGGCTGGAGCCAGAGCTTCGTAGGTACGCTGTTCGTCGCCGCCGCGACCTCGCTGCCGGAAGTGGCCGTGTGCGTGGCGGCGCTGCGCATCGGTGCGCTCGACATGGCGATCGGGAATCTCTTCGGCAGCAACCTGTTCAACATATTCATCCTGGCGATTGACGACGCGCTGTACCTGAAGGGCCCGCTGCTGTCGGACGTATCGACGGTGAATGCGGTGTCGGCGCTGTCGGCGATCATGATGACGGGCGTCGCGATCGTGGGGCTGCTGTTCCGCCCGAAGCAGCGCGTGATCAGGACCGTGAGCTGGGCCAGCATCGTGCTGTTCGTGTTCTACTTGCTCAACGCCTATATCCTCTATCTCCATGACTGACAGACTGTTCGAAGGCGAAACGGCGCTTGTCACCGGCGCGGGCAACGGCATCGGGCGCGCGCTCGCGCTGGGCCTGGCGCGCGAAGGCGCGCGGCTGCTGCTGGCCGAGATTGACCCCGCGCGCGGCGCCGCGGCGCTCGCCGCGGTGAAGGAGGCGGGCGGCGCGGCCGGGCTCCTGCAGAGCGACCTGTCGCGGCGCGGCGCCGCCGAGCGGCTGATCGCGGAGGCCGTGGCGCGCCTCGGCCGGGTCGACATGCTGGTGCATAGCGCCAGCCCGCCGCGGCGCGAAGCCGACACCCTGATGAAGGTGAGCGACGAGACCTGGGACGCGATGCACGAGGTCAACCTGCGCTCGGGCTTCGTGCTCACGCGCGGGCTCGCGCGCCACATGATCGAGGCGAACATACGCGGCCGGATGCTGATGCTGACCTCGCTGCACTCGGGCACGCCGCGCAACCTGCCGCACTACGCCACCGCCAAGGCGGGCATGCTGATGCTGGTCAAGGAGCTCGCCAAGGCGCTCGGCGCGCACGGCATCCGGGTCAACGCGCTCACCCCAGGCGCGGTCGCCGCGGGGGGCTTTAAGCCGAGCGGCGACCTGGCGGCCAAGATCCCGCTCGGGCGCCTGGCCGAGGCGGACGACATCGCCGCGATGGGGCTCGCGGTGCTGAGCGAGCGCTTCGGGCGCTACGTCACCGGCGCCGACATTGTGGTCGACGGCGGGCTCGCGCTGCACAACTGGTTCGAGCCCGCGGTACCCTGAAATAATGGCCGAGCGCAGGGACTGGCACGCTCTCGAGGGTCCTCAGGCGCTCGCCGAGCTTGCAAGCGCGCGCGGCGGGCTGTCGGCGAGCGAGGCGAAGGCGCGCCTGGAGCGCTACGGCCCGAACCGGCTGCCTGCGCCGCCGCGGCGCGGCCCGCTGATGCGCTTCCTGGCGC
>DAHVFK010000617.1 GCA_027317055.1 Betaproteobacteria bacterium
GATGAACAGCAGAACCGGAAAATACTCGCTCAGCATCTTAGGTCTTACTAGGTCTTACTCAGTTGGTTGCGCGGCAGCCGGAAAGTTCCGGCTGCCGCATGCATCTGGTGCCCACGAGCAGACTCGAACTGCTACGGCTGTTTAGGCCACTAGCCCCTCAAGCTAGCGTGTCTACCAATTTCACCACGTGGGCTAATGATTCAGGCCTCGAATTATCCTCCAAATGAAAGCTCGGCTCAGTTCGGAATCTCTTTCGCCTTCGATCCTTCGCTTTGCGCCGGCGCAGCGGGCGCCGCAGGCTTCGGCGTCAGCGCCGGCTTGGGCGGCGCAGGCAATTCCTTGATCGATTCCATCACGCCGCCCGAGGCCTGCGGCCGGTGAGTCGCGAAGTAGGACAGGCTGAGGCTCGAGAGGAAGAACAGCGTCGCGAGTCCCGCTGTCAGGCGCGACAGAAAGTTCGCCGAGCCCGTAGCGCCGAACAGGCTGGCGGACGAGCCGCCGCCGAAGCCCGATCCCATGTCCGCTCCCTTGCCATGCTGCAGCAGAACGAGCCCGATGATCCCGAGCGCCAACAGGATGTGCAGCACGATGATGATCTTGGTCCAGAATTCCATGTTTATCCTCTAGATTCCGCTGCGCGCACGATCTCAAGGAAATCGTCCGCCACCAGCGATGCTCCGCCGATCAATCCGCCGTCGATGTCGGACATCGAGAACAGCGCTTTCGCATTCGCCGGCTTGACGCTGCCTCCGTACAGGATGCGCAGCCGCGCGGCAATTTCATTGTTTCGCCCAGCGATCCGGCCGCGCAGGAACGCATGCACCGCCTGCGCCTGCTCGGGCGTCGCATTGCGCCCCGTGCCGATCGTCCACACCGGCTCGTAGGCCAGCACCGACTTCGCCAGCGCCGCGACGCCGGCCTTCTCGAGCACCGCATCGAGCTGGCGCGCCACTGTGCTCTCGGTCCGCCCTGCGTCGCGCTCCTCGAGCGTCTCGCCGACGCACAGGATCGGCGCCATTCCGGCCGCCTGCGCGGCGACGAATTTCGCCGCCGCCCGGGCATCGGTCTCGCCGAAGATCTGGCGCCGCTCCGAGTGACCGACCAGCACGTAGCGGCAATCGAACTCCGCCAGCATCGCGGCGGAGACCTCGCCGGTGTAAGCGCCCTGCGCGTGCTCGCTCACGTTCTGCGCCGCGCAGCCCACTGCGCTGCGCGCCAGCTGGACCGCCGCTTCGGCGAGATAGGGAAAGGGCACGCACACTGCGCACTCGACGCCCGAAATCTCGCTCATGCCCCTGATGACAGCGTCCAGCAACGCCCGGTTCGACGTCCGGCTGCCGTGCATTTTCCAGTTGCCGGCGACCAGCCGAGCGCGCATTCCGATTCCGATTCGAAAAACCGTGTGATTTTACCGTGCGCGACTCCGCAGGGTCAACGAAAAGGCACCCGTGCGGCCTCGCGTGCGAGGCGCTCGCCTTGCGCGTCCATGATCGCGAACAGGCGCTGCCCGATCGCATCCTGTGCCGGACGCAGCAGAGCGGGCAGCCGCACGGCGCGGCTCAGCGCGCGCGTCTCCATCGCGTACAGGCGCAGCATGCGGGCGAGCAGCGACTCGAGCTCGGCCTGCGCGTAGCAGGCGCGCAGCGCCTCGCGCAGCCCGCGGCCGGCGCGCCAGGCGTCGAGAATCCGGTACGCCGCCTCGAGCAGGCGCTCGATGCGCTGCCTGCGCAGCGGCAGGATCTCGTCGTAGCGCACTACGATGCCGACCGGAAATCTGCCGACCTTGGCGAGGAAATCGCCGTCGATCGCCCTGCCCAGCGCAAGCAGTGAATCAACTCCGGCTCCGCCCGGCGGCGCGCCGGCGACAAGCGCGTCCGCGGCGCACCGGATGACGAGCGCGTCCTTGCGAACTTCCTTCGCTACGTTG
>DAHVFK010000618.1 GCA_027317055.1 Betaproteobacteria bacterium
AAGACCGAGGACGTGATCTTCGCCGGCAGCGACAAACGCGCGCCGATGGGCGTCGCCGAGGTGAGCATCACGCTCGACAACTCCGGGCAGTGGCTGCCTATCGACTACAGCGAGGTCGTCGTGACGCGCCGTGCGTACCGCAACGGCGAAAACGAGTACTTCATCAACCACGCGCGGGTGCGGCTGCGCGACGTCGTCGACCTGTTCATGCGCGCGCAGGTTGGCCAGAACAGCTACGCCTTCATGGGCCAGGGCATGGTCGAGCAGGTGCTCAGCCTGCGGCCCGAAGACCGCCGCGCGCTCATCGAGGAGGCCGCCGAGGTCCGGCTGCATCGCACGAAGCTCGAGGAAGCGCAGTCGAAGCTCAGGGCGACGCGCGAGAACCTCGACCGCGTGCACCTGCTGGTGCGCGAGATCGAACCGCGCATCACGCAGCTCGAGCGCCAGGCCGGACGCGCCGTCAAATACCAGGAGCTGGCGCGCGAGCTGGCCGCGACACTGCACGTCTGGTACGCGCACCAGTGGCAGGACGTGAACGAGCACCTGCTGGCCGCCATGGCGGCGTTCGACCAGCGCACGGAGGAGTTCCAGCGCACCCGCTCCGCCGCCCAGGCCGGCGAAGCGGCGCTCGCCCAGCTCCGCGCTGCCATCGACGAGCGCCGGCGCGAGATCGCGCGGCGCGACGAGCGGCTGCGCAACCTGCAGGACTACGCGCGCGACCTGGAGCGGCGCGCCGCGCTCGACGCCGAGCGCGGAGAGCGCGTTGGAGAGCCGGTTGGCCTGCTGCTGGATGTCCCAGAACGAGTACGCCGCGCGCGCGCCGGACTCGTCCTCCCAGTACAGCGCGAAGCGGCTGCGCTCGGACGCCCAGCGCCCGCAGCAGGCCCGCGCCATGTTGAAGCGCGCCGGCACCTGCCACTTGAAGGCGCGGTAGATCTCGTCGTAGCGGTTCACCATTGTGCGGCGGCAGTTTACCATCGGGTTTTGAACCGGGAGCCCGGTACCGATGCCACTCGACGCGCTGGTGTTCGACGCTTACGGCACGCTGTTCGACGTGCACGCGGTCATCGACCGCTGCGAGAAGTTCTGGCCCGGCAAGGGCGCGCAGCTGTCGCAGCTGTGGCGCGCGAAGCAGCTCGAGTACAGCTGGCTTCGCACCCTGATGAGTCACTACCAGCCGTTCTCGGCGGTTACGCGCGAGGCGCTCGGCTACGCCTGCGAGGCGCTCGGCCTGGCGCTGGAGGCCAAGCGCGCCAAGGCGCTGATGGACGAGTACCTCAACCTCGCGCCCTACCCCGACGTGCCGGACGCGCTCGACAAGCTCAAGGGCGGCGGGCGCAAGCTCGCGATCCTGACCAACGGCTCGCCCGACATGATCGAGACGCTGGTAAAGAACCGCGGCCTGCAGTCGAGCTTCGACGCGGTGCTGAGCGTGGACGGGCTGAAGGTCTTCAAGCCCGCGCCGCGGGTCTACCAGCTCGCGGTCGACACGCTGCGCGTGCCCGCGGCCAACATCGGCTTCGTGTCGTCCAACTGCTGGGACGCGCTCGGCGCCAAGGCCTTCGGCTTCAACGTCTACTGGATCAACCGCGGCGGCGCGCCGGTCGACCGCCTGGGCTTCCAGCCCGACGGCATGCTGCAGGGCCTTGGCGACCTGCCCGAAAGGATCGCGCGCTGATGAAATTCTGCTCCCACTGCGGCGCGCCGGTCGTGCAGCGCGTGCCGCCGGGCGACAGCCTGCCGCGCTTCGTGTGCGACGCCTGCGGCGAGATCCATTACCAGAACCCGAAGCTGGTGGTGGGCGCGATCCCCGAGTGGGAGGGCCGGCTGCTGCTGTGCCGGCGCGCGATCGAGCCGCGCTACGGCTACTGGACGCTGCCGGCCGGGTTCATGGAGAACGACGAGACCGCGGGCCAGGCGG
>DAHVFK010000619.1 GCA_027317055.1 Betaproteobacteria bacterium
AACCGGTATGGCAGCTTCCCAATGTCGGTTGGCGAAACCATCGGCTGGTCGGTGCTGTCGGCGATCGAGCCGGACGGGATGACGCCGGATCAGGCGGTGGCACTGGCCGAGCAGCGGATTACCGAAGCGTATCGCGCGCATCATTCTCAAAATTGAGGGTGCTGTTTGACGGCAGTTTTGTATGTCTCATCCGGGCGTTTGGTCTCGCGCTATCGCGCGTCGGGCGGATTGACTTCGATTGAGATAGGGTTTCGCGCTACTGCGCGAGTTCATTACTCTTTGCTTGTCCAAAGAGAACGAACCAAGAGAAACGACACCCCCGCTCTGCGCCGATGCTTCGCATCGGTGCCCTGCGATGCTCGCCGGGAAGGGCGCGGCCGAACTCGCGAGGCTGCGCCTCGCTCAGACATGCGGCCGCTTGATCCCTTCCCGTCTGCGCTTCTCGGCGCAACGCAAGGGGGCCCAACGTCAATAGAACAAGAAACAGCAAAGACAGAAGCAGAAAACAGCAACGGCATTTCTTGTCTTGTTCTTGTCTTGAATCTTTTGCTTCTCCGGGGTCCCCTTGTGTGTCGGCGAGAAGCGCAGGGACGAAGGGGGGCTTTCGTGGCCGCATGTTTGAGCGGCGCGCAGCGACGCGAGTTCGGCCGCGCCCCTTTGTCCTGAGCATCGCAGCGTACCGGCGCAGCCGGCGTCACAGTAGGGGTGTCCTTTCTTTGACTCACTTTTCTTTGGACAAGCAAAGAAAAGTGAGTCGCGCCTCAGCGCGAAACCCAAGCTTGAATTTAGCGATCAGCCAGCACGGCGCAACGCGCCGTCCACCGGCCCTTCGGTCCATCTTTTCCGGAGACCGGCAGCAGCAGCACGCAACCCCCTCTATATGACGAACACGACTTTCACATTATCCGAACTCCTCATCTGCACCTGCGCCGAAGTCTGGCGCGGTGACGACGAGGAACTCGCCACCGGCATCGGCATCATCCCGCGTATTGCGCAGGGGCTGGCCAAGCTGACGCATTCGCCGGATTTGATGATCACCGACGGCGAGGCCTATCTGATGGAACAGCCGGTAGCGCTCGGCGCCAAAAGCCACGAAGGTCGGCACTATGCCGGCTGGATGCCGTATTCACGCGTGTTTGATTCGCTGTGGCACGGCCGCCGCCATGCGCTGGTGGGGCCGATGCAGGTGGATCGCTGGGGTCAGGCCAATATCTCCTGCATCGGTGATTTCGCCCAACCCAGGCGCCAGATGCTGGGGTTGCGCGGGTTCCCCGGCAACAGCATCAATCACCAGAATTCATTCTTCGTGCCGAACCACAGCAAACGTGTCTTCGTCGAGAACGAAGTCGACGTCGTGTGTTCGGTCGGCTATCGCCGTGAACGCTGGCCCGCCGGTGTGCGCGACGATTTCGCCGGCGTGCGCCGCATCGTCACCAACCTCTGCGTGATGGATTTTGGTGGGCACGACCACGCGCCGCGCGTCGTCTGCCTGCATCCCGGCGTCGGCTTCGATGAGGTGCAGGACAACACCGGTTTCCCGTTGCTGAAAGTCGACGGTTTGGACGAAACCCCGCGACCGACGCCGGAACAACTCGGCATCATCGCCGGGCTGGACCCGCGCGACGTGCGTAGTCGTCAGCTGCGCGACAATCCACCCGGCATCAGGAGCGCGGCATGAGCGATCCGCAGCAGGTCAAAAGCGAGAGTCCTGCGGCGTACCGAACCGCCGAACCCGTCCTCGATGGCTGGTTCACGTTGGACCGCGAACAGCCGCATCTGATCGGCACGCGCTGCAAGGATTGCGGGAGCTACTACTTCCCGCGGCTGACGACGTTCTGTCGCAACCCCGCCTGCGCCAGCGAGACTTTCGAAGAAGTGAAGCTCTCGCGCAGCGGCATACTGTGGTCCTACACCAGCGCCA
>DAHVFK010000061.1 GCA_027317055.1 Betaproteobacteria bacterium
GCTGAGATGAGCTCCATCGCCCGATTGTAGCCGGAGCGCCGGGTATAATCGCGCTCGATCCCCGCTGCGCCGCAATGACAAGCCCCGTCCTTTCGTCTCCGAGCGTCGCGCGCGTTCGCGCCGCGCTCGCCGCGGCCGGCCACGACCGCCCGATTGTCGAGCTCGCGGCCGCCGCGCGCAGCGCGAAAGCCGCCGCCGAATTTCTCGGCTGCAGCGTTGCGCAGATCGCCAACTCGCTCGTCTTTCGCGGCCAGCGCTCGGGCGCGCCGCTGCTGGTGATGGCAAGCGGCGCGCATCGCGTCGACACCGCCAGGCTCGCGGCGCTCGCGGGCGAGCCGGTCGAGATGGCGCGCGCGCCATTCGTGCGCGAGCACACCGGCTTTGCGATCGGCGGCGTGGCGCCGATAGGCCATCCCGCGCCGCTTACCACGCTGATCGATCTCGCCCTCGCGCGGCAGGCGCGGATCTGGGCCGCCGCGGGCCACCCCAATACCGTATTCGAGCTCAGCTTCGAGACGCTGCAGCGCCTCACGCGCGGCACGCCCGCCGAGCTCGGCCAGAGCGCGTCGGCCTGAGATGAGCGCGATACGCCTCCTGCCCGAGCTGCTCATCAGCCAGATCGCGGCCGGTGAGGTGGTCGAGCGACCGGCGTCGGTATTGAAGGAGCTGATCGAAAACAGCCTCGATGCCGGCGCAAGCGAGCTCGGCGTGACGCTCGCCGAGGGCGGCGCACGGCGGGTGCAGGTGGACGACGACGGCGCCGGGATCGCGCGGGAGGACCTCCCCCTCTCGCTCGCGCGCCACGCAACCAGCAAGATCGGAACGCTTGAGGACCTCGAAGCCGTGGCCTCGCTCGGCTTCCGCGGCGAGGCGCTCGCGTCGATCGCATCGGTGGCGCGAGTCGAAGTCGTGTCGCGCGCGCGGGGCGCGCGGCACGCGTTCTCGGTCCGTGCCGAGGGCGGCGAGCCCGGCCCGATCGAGCCTGCGGCGCGCGCGGCCGGCACCAGCGTCTCGGTCGGCGACCTGTACTTCAACACTCCTGCGCGGCGCAAGTTCCTGCGCACCGAGGCGACCGAGTTCGGGCACTGCGAGGAAGTCTTCCGCCGCGCCGCCCTGGCGCGGCCTGACCTGGCCTGGAGCCTGCGGCACAACGGTCGCGTCAGCGCCGTGCTCAAGCCGCAGACGCTCGCCGAGCGCGCCGCAGCGCTGCTTGGCAAGGAGTTCTGCGCCGGAGCGCTCGCGGTCGAGGCGCAGGCCGGGCCGCTGCGCCTGCACGGGCTCGCGGGCGGCCCGCAGGCCGCTCGCGCACGCGCCGACAGCCAGTATTTCTTCGTCAACGGGCGCTACGTGCGCGATCGGCTGCTCGCGCACGCTGCGCGGGAGGCTTACGCCGAGCTGCTGCACGGCGAGCGTCAGCCGGCCTACGTCCTGTACCTCGAGCTGGAGCCGCGCGCGGTGGACGTCAACGTGCACCCGGCGAAGACCGAGGTCCGCTTTCGCGACTCGCGCAGCGTGCACCAGTTCGTGCTGCACGCGCTCAGGCGCGCCCTGTCGCCCGGGGCCGCGGCGGCGCCCGTGTCCTACGCCGTCCTCGCGCCCCCACCTGCTGCCGGCGCCCCGGCGCAGGCCGTGCTCGGCATCGAGCAATCGGCGGCGGCGTATCAATCGTTCATCGCCGCCGCCGCGCAACCAGCGCCGCTGCCCGCCGCCGCCCCGGACCAAGCGCCGCCGCTGGGCTACGCGCTGGCGCTGCTGCACGGGGTCTACATCCTGGCGCAGAACAGCGCCGGCCTGGTGCTAGTCGACATGCACGCCGCCCACGAGCGCATCGTGTTCGAGAAGCTGAAGCAGGCCCTGGACGCCGGCGCGGTTCAGCGCCAGAGCCTGCTCGTGCCGAGCGTGTTCCGGGCCGACGCGCTGGACATCTCGACTGCGGAGGAGAACCGGGAGGCGCTCGAGCAGCTCGGGCTCGAGCTAAGCGCCGCCGGGCCGAACGAGCTCGCGGTGCGCGCGGCGCCGGTGGCGCTCGCCTCGGGCGACGTCGCGGGGCTCGCGCGCGACGTGCTCGCGGAGCTGCGCGCGTACGGCGCGGTACAGGCGCTCGCGGCGCGGCGCGACGCGCTGCTCGGCGGCATGGCCTGCCACGCCGCGGTGCGCGCCAATCGCAGCCTTGCCCTGCCCGAGATGAACGCGCTGCTGCGCGAGATGGAGCGGACCGAGCGCTCGGGCAGCTGCAACCACGGCCGCCCCACCTGGTACCAGCTGACGCTGGCCGACCTCGACAAGCTGTTCCTGCGGGGGCGCTGATGAGGCAGGCGGCGGTCGCGCTGCTGGGCCCCACGGCGAGCGGAAAGTCGGAATTCGCGCTGCGCCTGGCCGAGCGGCTGGCGCTCGAAATCGTGAGCGTCGACTCGGGTCAGGTCTACCGCGGCATGGACATCGGGACCGCCAAGCCGTCGCCGGCCGAGCGGCGGCGCGTGCCGCACCATCTGATCGACCTGCTCGACCCGAGCGAGAGCTATTCCGCAGGGCGATTTCGCGCCGACGCGATCGACGCCGTGAGCGCGGTCCTCGCGCGCGGCCGTCTGCCGCTGCTGGTCGGCGGCACCATGCTCTATTTCCGCGCGCTGGCGCAGGGCATCGACGCGCTTCCTGCCGCCGACGCCGCACTGCGCGCCGAGATCGACCGCGAGGCGGCGCGCGCCGGCTGGCCGGCGCTGCACGCCGAGCTCGCCCGGGTCGACCCGCAGAGCGCGCGCCGGCTCGAGCCGAACGACGCGCAGCGCATTCAGCGCGCGCTCGAGGTCTACCGCGCGACCGGCAGGCCGCTTTCCGAGCTGCACACCGCGCCGCGCCAGCCGCTGCCCTTTGCGCTCGCGAGCTGCGCGCTCGTCCCGGCGGATCGCGCGCTGCTGCACCGGCGCATCGCCGAGCGCATGGACCGAATGCTAGCGCTCGGCCTGGTGGACGAACTGCGCTCGCTGCGCCGTCGCCATGCCCTGAATCCTGCCCTGCCCGGCATGCGCAGCGTCGGCTATCGCCAGGCCTGGGGCTTCCTGGAAGGCGCGTACGGCGTGCGCGAAATGCGCGACAAGGCGCTCGCCGCGACGCGCCAGCTGGCCAAGCGCCAGCTCACCTGGTTGCGCTCGATGTCGTTCGACGCGGTGATCGACCCGTTCGAGCCCGGGGCGTGCGAGCGCTGGTGCGAGCTGGCGCTGTCGCTTGCGCGCGAGGACCGCGCGGCATGATCGCCGTGCTGATGGGCGTATCGGGCTGCGGCAAGACCACCATCGGCCGCCTGCTCGCGCAGCGCCTGAGCTGCGAGTTCGTCGACGCGGACGACTTCCACCCGCCCGAGAACGTCGCCAAGATGGCCGCCGGGATGCCGCTCGAGGACGCCGATCGCTGGCGCTGGCTCGAGCGCCTGAACGCGGAGCTGCGCCGGCGCGAGGCGCGCGCCGAGCGCGCGGTTCTCGCCTGCTCCGCGCTCAAGCAGGCCTATCGCGACCGGCTCATGGCCGGCCTCGCGCGCTGCGAGCTGGTCTATCTGCGCGCCAGTGCCGAAGTGCTGCGCGAGCGACTCGCCGGCCGCAGTCACCGATACATGCCGGCCTCGCTGCTCGCGAGCCAGCTCGCGACGCTCGAGCCGCCCGCGCGCGCGATCGAGATCGACGCCGCGCAGACGCCCGAGCGCTGCGCGGCGCTGATCGCAGCGGCGCTCGACAGCAAGCCTTAAGGATGGGTTAAGCCCGCCGCGCGACGATCCGGTCCGTTCAGCGCATCCAGTGCGCATCCAGCAGACAAGGAGAGATCGTCATGAAGGCAAAAGGTACTGTCGTCGCCCTCGCCGCGGCGGGGTTGCTATCGCTAGGCGCCTGGGGCGGCATGCACATCGAATCGCCGTGGACCCCGGCCCACGCCAGCACCACTGCGGTCGCGCCGGCACCGGCCATGGTGCAGCTGCCGAACTTCACCTCGATCGTCGATGCCAACCGCGGCGCGGTCGTGAACATCACGGTGACCGAGAACCAGAAGACCTCGGCGCAGTCGCCGTTGCCCGATTTCGGCGGCAACGATCCATTCTCGCAGTTCTTCCGCCAGTTCAAGATCCCGCAGCAGCAACAGCCGACGCACGGCCTGGGTTCGGGATTCATCGTGCGTTCGGACGGCATTATCATGACCAACGCACACGTGGTCGACGGCGCGAGCAACGTCATGGTCAAGCTATCCGACCGGCGCGAGTTCAAGGCCAAGGTGATCGGGGTCGACAAGCAGACCGATATCGCAGTGATCAAGATCGACGCCAAGAACTTGCCGACGGTCAAGCTGGGCGACTCCAAAGCGGTGCGGGTAGGCCAATGGGTACTCGCGATCGGTTCGCCCTACGGCTTCGAGAACACGGTCACCTCGGGCATCGTCAGCGCGACCTCGCGCGCGCTGCCCGACGGCACCTACACCCCGTTCATCCAGACGGACGCTCCGATCAATCCCGGTAATTCCGGCGGACCGCTGTTCAACATGAGCGGCCAGGTGATCGGGATCAACTCCCAGATTTACTCCCAGACCGGCGGCTACCAGGGGCTTTCGTTCGCGATCCCGATCGATCTCGCCTCGCAGATCGAGCAGCAGCTGCTGGCGCACGGCAAGGTCGAACGCGGCCGCATCGGCGTCACGATTCAGGACGTGAGCCAGGGACTGGCGCAGTCCTTCGGCCTCGACAAGCCGGCCGGCGCGCTGGTTTCTTCGGTCGAGAAGGGCAGCCCCGCGGACAAGGCCGGCCTGGAGTCGGGCGACGTCATTCTCGGCATGAACGGCGAGAAGATCGAGCGCTCGAACGAGCTTCCGCCCATGGTCGCGGCCGTCAAGCCGGGCAATGAGGCCAGCTTCGAGGTCTGGCGCAAGGGTCAGCGCAAGCAGATCACCGTCGAAGTGGGTGAGTTCAAGGGCGCCAAAGTGGCGAACGCCGCGGGCAGCGGCGAACGCAACGGCCGCCTCGGTCTCGCGGTGCGCCCGCTCACCAAGGACGAAGACCAGCAGGCGCAGATCGACGGCGGCCTGCTGGTCGAGAGCGCCGGCGGACCGGCCGCCGCGGCCGGGATTCAGCAGGGCGATGTGATCCTGGCCGTCAACGGCAACTCGGTAAAAAGCGTGCCGCAGCTGCGCGCGCTGGTGGCCAAGGCCGGCAAGCACGTCGCGCTGCTGATCCAGCGCCAAGACGCGAAGATCTTCGTTCCGGTGGACCTCGGCTGAGTCCCCACCGGCGAAGAGCGGGCGGCGCCGGCTTCCCCCCAACCCCCTGCCGGCGCCGCCTTGCTTTCCCTTTCCCTCCCTCTGTGAAAGGAGACCACCATGACCAAGACTGCAAGTGCATTGCTCGCTACGTTCCTCGCCACCGGCGTCGCGCACGCCGCTGTGCAGAACGCGGACGCGCTGCCCCCGATGCAGACCCAGGGAAACATCGCCTGGGTCTCAGGCGGCATCGGCGAATCGCAGGCCAAGGCGTTCGAGAATGCCTCCACCCGCTACCCGCTGACCCTGGAATTCATCGTCAAGCCCGATCGCAAAGGCGCGAAGGCGGAATTCACCGCCGCGGTGCCGGTGAAGGTCACCGACAAGCACGGCAAGGAGCTGCTGAGCGCGACTTCGCAGGGCCCGTTCATGCTGCTCCAGCTGCCGCACGGGCGCTACAGCGTGATCGCGGAGCGCCACGGCAAGAAGATCGAGCGCCACGTCGTCGTCGGTCAGGGGCACCACCGGGTCGTATTCGAATGGGTCGCCTCCTGATCGCCCCGCCCCCGGCTCGCTAGAATAGCCGCTGCGCGCTGACTCGGAGGCGACGGAATGCGGCTGCTGCTGGTGGAAGACGACCGCATGATCGGCGAGAGCGTGCAGAAGGGCCTGCGCCTGGACGGCTTCTCGGTCGACTGGGTGCAGGACGGCAGCTCCGCCGAGCTCGCGCTCGAGACCGAGCGCTACGACTGCGTGTTGCTCGATCTCGGTCTGCCGAAGAAGGACGGCATGGACGTGCTGCGCGGCATGCGCAGCGTGCGCAATCCGGCGCCGGTGGTGGTGATCACCGCGCGTGACGCCGTGCCCGACCGCATCAAGGGGCTGGACGCGGGCGCCGATGACTACGTGGTAAAGCCGTTCGATCTCGACGAGCTCGCGGCGCGCGTGCGCGCGGTCGTGCGCAGGCGCGAGGGCCGCGCCGAGCCGGTCATCGAGTACCTCGAGTTGGCGCTCAATCCGGCGACCCACGAGGCGACCTACCGCGAGCAGCCGCTCGCGCTGTCGGCGCGCGAATTCGCGGTGCTCGAGGCGCTGGTGTCGCGCCCGGGCGCCATCCTGTCGCGCGCGCAGCTCGAGGAGCGCATCTACGGCTGGGGCGAGGAAATCGAATCCAACGCGGTGGAGGTCTTCATTCACAGCCTGCGCAGGAAGCTCGGCGCGGAGTTCATCCGCACCGTGCGCGGCGCAGGCTACATGGTGCCCAAAGGCTGATGACCCCGTCGATCCGGCGCCGGCTGCTGGTCTGGCTGCTGGGCAGCGCCACGCTCGCGGTCGCCGCGGGCGCGGTCTCGACCTATCTGGTCGCGCGCAAGGAGGCAAATCAGCTCGCCGACTACCAGCTGCAGCAGATGGCGCTGTCGTTCCGCGACCACGCGCTGGCAAGCGGCCTGATTCCGCACGAGGACGAGGATGGGCCGGGGCTCGAGGTGCTGGTCCAGATCTGGAACCAGGAAGGCGTGCGGCTCTATATGTCGCATCCCAGGTCCGGCATCCCGGACCGCGCCCAGCTCGGCTTCGCCGACGTCGCCTCGCGCCAGGGCCGCTGGCGCGTGTACTCGGTGCAGGTGCGCGACCACGTCATCCAGGTCGCCCAGCCCTACTCGGTGCGCAACCGCATCGCCGCCAGCGTCGCGCTGCGCACCGCCTGGCCGCTGGCCGCCGTGCTGCCGCTGCTCGGCCTGCTGATCTGGTTCACCGTCGGCAGGGGCCTGTCCCCGCTCGAGCGTCTTGCGCGCGACGTCGGCCGCCGCTCGCCCGATGCGCTCGAACCGCTGCCGCAGCACGGTTTGCCGAAAGAGGTCCGGCCGCTGGTGCAATCGCTAAACGACCTGCTGCAGCGGCTGGAGCGCGCGCTGCATACCCAGCGCGCGTTCGTCGCCGACGCGGCGCACGAGCTGCGCACGCCGCTCACCGCGCTGCGCCTGCAGGCGCAGGTCGCCGAGCGCGCCAGCGACCCCGCCGAGCGCGGCGAGGCGCTGGGCAACCTGAAGCAGGGCGTCGAGCGCGCCAGCCACCTGGTGCAGCAGCTGCTGACCCTCGCGCGCGCGGAGGACCTGCCGGCGAAGATCGCACCGGCCGCAGTGCGCCTGGACGAGCTCGCGCGCGACGTGGTGGCCGAGTACACGCCGCTGGCGCAAACCCGCGGCGTCGATCTCGGGCTGGCGCGGATCGAGGCGGTGACCGTAGCGGGCGCCGCCGCGGGGTTGAGGACCCTGCTGTCCAATCTGGTCGACAATGCGGTCCGCTACACGCCGTCGCCGGGGCGCGTGGACGTCGCCGCGTTCCACGACGGCGCGCTGGCCGCGCTCGAGGTGAGCGACAGCGGGCCGGGGATTCCGCCCGAGGAGCGAACGCGGGTGTTCGACCGCTTCTACCGTCGCGCCGGCGAAATCAGCGACGGCAGCGGGCTCGGGCTGGCGATCGTCAAGCAGATCGTAGAGCACCACGGCGGAACGATCGCGCTCGAGGACGCGGGCAGCGCCGGCGGCCTCAAGGTCGCGGTGCGCCTTCCCCTCGCAGCGCCGCCTGCGCCCTAGTCGCCGAGCGCGACGCCTTCGCGCCGCGGGTCGGCGCCGCCACGCCAGCCGCCCGGTACACGTTCGATTCCCTGCACCCCGCTAGTCAGACGCGCGAAATTGAGCACGTGGCCCCGTTCGGCGAGCGCGCCGTCCAGGTCCTGGGCCGCGCTGTCGCGCTCGAGCAGGGTCGGACCATTGGTGCTGCCGAAATTGGGCGCCGCGATCGCCGCCTGGATGTCGAAGCCCCAGTCGAGCGCCGCGACCAGGGTCTTGGCGACGTAATCGACGATCGCCGCTCCGCCCGGAGAGCCGAGCAGCATGCGCAGCCTGCCGTCGCGATCAAACACCATTGTAGGCGCCATCGTGCTGCGCGGCCGCTTGCCCGGCTCGACGCGGTTGGCTGCCGGCAGCCCGCGCGCCTGCGGCTCGAAAGAGAAGTCCGTCAGCTCGTTGTTGAGCAGGAAGCCGCGCACCATGATGCGGGCGCCGAACGCGTTCTCGATCGTAGTGGTCATGGCCACCGCGTCGCCGTGGCGGTCGACGATCGACAGGTGGCTGGTGCCGTGGTGCTCGGTGTCGGGCACGTCGGCGGCGAGCGGAGCGAGCGCCGGCTCACCCGGCTGCGCCGCGCCCATCGAGCGCACGCCGATCAGGCGCGCGCGCTGCTCGAGGTAAGCGGGATCGAGCAGCCCTTTCACCGGCACGCGCACGAAGGCGGGATCGCCGATGTAGCGTGCGCGGTCGGCATAGGCAAGCCGCGACGCTTCGCTGAACAAGTGCACCGCCAGCGCCGACAGCGGCGGCGCGCGGTCGAACGCCGTATGCTCGAGCACGCCGAGCAGCTCGAGCAGCGTGACCGCGCCCGCGCTCGGCGGTCCCATGCCGCAGATGCGCACCTGCCGGTAGGGTCCGCACACCGGATCGCGCGCGCGCGCCGCGTAGCCCTGGAGGTCGGCCGGCGTCATGTCGCCGCCGCGGGCACGCACGGCGCGCACGATGTCGGCGGCGATCGGTCCGGTATAAAGCGCATCGGCCCCCTGCGCGGCGATGCTGCGCAGCGTCGCGGCATAGGCCCGGTTGACGAGCACGCTACCCACATCCAGCGCGTGGCCGTCCGCGTCGTAGTACAGGGCGCGCGCATTCGGGTCGGCGCGCAGGAAGCGGTCGCGCTCGAGCAGCCGGTGCAGCCGGGGTGAGACCGCAAATCCGCTCTCGGCCAACCGTATCGCGGGCGCGAACAGGCGCGCCCAGGGCAGCCGTCCGTGGCGCCGGTGCGCGAGCTCGAGCATACGCAGCACCCCCGGCACGCCGACCGACTTGCCGCTGGTCACCGCGTCGTAGAATTGCAGCGGCTGGCCGTTCGCGTTGAGGAAACGGTCAGGCCGCGCGGCCTGCGGCGCGGTCTCGCGGCCATCGTAGCTGCGAACACGCCGCTCGGCGCGCGACCAGTACAGCAGGAAGGCGCCGCCGCCGAGGCCGGACGACTGCGGCTCGACCAGGCCGAGGACTGCCTGCACCGCGATCGCGGCATCGAGCGCGCTGCCGCCGGCGTGCAGGATCTCGAGCCCCGCCTCGGCCGCGAGCGGGTTCGCCGCGGCGACCATCTCGTGTCTGGCACTGACCGCCTGTTTCGCGCTCCAGCCGCTTGCCGCCTCGGGCGCCGGCTGCGCGACGGCCGCAGCGCAGAAGAAGACAAAGACGACCGCCGCCGCCCACCCCGCCCGCAGCGTCTCGGATCCCGGCCGCACTACAGCCTGTGCGCGAATTCGAGCAGCGCCGCGGCGAAGGCCGCGGGACGCTCGATCGGGATCAGATGTCCGGCATCGTCGAACACCACCGACCTGTGCTGCGGGATGCGCGCGGCGAGCGCGGCGAAATCCTCGGCGACGTAGAACACGCGGTCGTGACGCCCGGTCATCAACAGAACGGGCAAGCGCAGCTGCTCGTAGGCCAGGTCCCAGTCTGCGGCAAGCGACCCCTCGAGCAGCCGGAACAGCCCATCCGCGGGATCCGCCGGCCGGTAGGGCTCGGGGCCGAACGCGCCCGCGCGCATCGCATCGAGCTGATCGGGGTTCGCCAGCATCGGCAGATTCGCCTCCATCACCAGCCGCGAGCCGCCCAGCCGCGCGAGCGTCAAGACCGCGCGGTTGATCCATTCCAACCGCGTGCCGGATTTCCTGAGCGTGTTGATGAGCACCAGCGCCTCGGCCCGCGCACCGGCGAGTTGCGCCTGCGCCGCATACAGCCCGCCGATCGAAAGTCCGACCAGAATCGGCCGCGGCGGCGCCACCGCCTTGAGCAGCCGCAGCAGGTCCTCGACCACCAATTCCGCTGTGAGCGCGGTCCGCGCGCCGAAGCGCGTATCGACCTGGCCGCGGAAGTTCCACGCCAGCGTGCCGTAGCCCGCGGCGCGCAGCCGCGGGCCGATCTCGGGTTGCTGCCAGGCCGCGGTGCTGCCGGTCAACGCGTTGACGAACACGAACGTGCGCCCCGCAGCAGCGGGCGGATCGTACTCGTAGTGCAGGCTTTCGCCAGGAGCGATTTCGAGCGTGGACATGGCTACTCCAGATGGCTGGGGTGGGTCACGCCGGCCGGCGTGCGCAGCCAGAGCGCCGCGAACACAGCGCAGGCCAGAGGATAGAGTGCGAGCAGGCGCAGCGTGAGCGTCGGACTGCCGAGCAGGTCGAACGCCAGGCCGACGGGAAGCGGGCCGAGCGAGGCGCCGACCACGGCGACCATCTGTCCCGTGCCCTGCAGGCTGCCGAGGTGCTTGCGGCCGAAGAAACGCGGCATCAGATAGCCGAACATCGTCATGCTGAAGGCATTGTTGAGCCCGAACCAGGCCGCATAAGCGATCGCGGAGGCGGTGTTCGCCACCAGCGTCACGCCGACCAGCGCGCCCGCCTGCACCAGGAGCCCGGCGGCGAACACGTAGCGCGTGCGCACGCGATCGAACATGCGCCCGACCAGCGGCATCGCGAGCACCATGACGAGCGCCGAAACCGGGAACACGCGCGCCGCCGTCGCCGCCGCCAGCCCCTGCGCAGTGAGAATCGATACCTGATAGAAGTGCAGCGTCGTCACCAGCATTGCCATCCCGAACCAGCCCGCAGCGACCAGGTAGAAGGTTGGCGTCGCGAGCGCCTGGCGCAGCGTCAGCCCGTCGATCGCCGCGACCGGCGCGCCGTCGGCAGGCGCGGCCTCGCCGTCGGGGGCGAGGCCCTTGTCTTCGGGTTTGTCGTACACCAGCAGCAGCACCGGCGGCAGCAGGATCACCCAGGTCATCAGGCCGAGCACAACCCAGGCCCAGCGCCAGCCGAGCTGATTGATCAGATACTGGCCGAGCGGAGGATGCACCGCCATCGAGGTGGCGAATCCGAGCGCCATCAGCCCCATCGCGAAACCGCGCCGGCGGCTGAACCACTGCGCCACCAGAGTGGCGCAATTCATCATGAGCGAACCCTGGCCGAAGAAGCGCAGCAGGGCGAAACCGACCGCGAGCGTGATCAGCCCGGAAGCGGCCCCGAATAGCACGCAGGCGACGCCGAGCAGCAGGGCGACCACGAGCATCATGCGGCGCGAGCCGTGGCGGTCGACGAGCCGGCCCATCTTCGGCAGCAGGAACGCCGCGGCGAGCGTCGCCAGGCCGTAGGCGGAAGCGATCGCCGTTTTCGACAAGCCGAGCTCCCTGCCGATCGGGCCCACGAAAACGCTGAAGGTGTGCGACTGGCCGGGGCCGCTGGCAAAGATTCCGAGCCCTGCGACCGCGAGGATGGTCCAGCCGTAGAAGGCGCGCCGCTGCAGCGCGCCGAAGATCGCCTCGCGGAGGCCGGTTCCCACCGTCATGATGCCGCGGACTGTATCAGTTCGCGGGCCAGTAACGGAGGGATGTTTCGCTGCAACAGGAAATGCCCGTTGGATCGGGACGGATCTTATCCTGCGCTAAGATTTGGCACGCAAGAAGGAGACGGCCATGACCCAACTGAGCATCGGCGCCGCCATCGCGGCGCGCATCGAGGAAACCTACGAGCCGAATTTTAACGCCGTCAAGTTCTTCCCGGACTGGGATCCTGCGGTTGTGCATGAGCACGCTGCCTGGCTTTCGCTCGATCACTACGACCCCGCCTCCGGCTTGCTCAAGCTCAGCGTCCACAGCTGGCTGCTCACCGTGGGCGGCAAGCGCATCCTGATCGATACCTGCGTCGGCAACCACAAGCCGCGCGCGGCGCGGCCCATGTGGCACATGCTGGAAACGCCTTACCTCGCGCGTCTGGCGGCGGCCGGGGCGCGCCCGGAGCAGATCGACATGGTGATGTGCACCCACCTGCATGTCGATCACATCGGCTGGAACACGCGCCTGGAAAGCGGGCGCTGGGTGCCCACCTTCCCCAACGCGCGCTACGTCTTCAGCAAGAAAGACTATGAGCACTACCTCGCCATCGACCGCGATGCCGAAAAAGGGCCCGCCAACCTGGGATCGTTTCGCGACTCGATCCTGCCCGTCGTCGAGGCTGGCCTGGCGCAGATGGTTTCGGGTGCTGTGGCGC
>DAHVFK010000620.1 GCA_027317055.1 Betaproteobacteria bacterium
TTCGATCCGCGCAACGAAACCATAAACGCCGTCGAAGCTTGGCTCGCTTCGCTCCCCGGACACGGTTGGTACGACGTGCGCCGTCCGCTGGTTAACACTCAGAACCTTGCGGACATTCTGCCACTAACGAGCATATGGGCGGGCCTCGCGACCAACCCCTGCCCTTACTACCCGAAGGACACGCCGGCCCTGTGCTACGGCGCAACTACGGGCTGCACGCCCTTCCGGCTAAACCTCCATGTTGGCGACACCGGTCACATTGGAATCTACGGTCCAACGGGGAGCGGCAAGAGCGTAGCGCTCGGCTCGATCGCGGCGAACTTCCGTGCAGTCCCTGACGGTCAAATCTTTTTCTTCGACAAGGGCTACTCCGCCTATGTGCTGACCAAAGCGTTGGGCGGGCAACACCTCGACCTTGGAGAGGACGAGGTTCCGCTCTGCCCGCTTGCGCGAATCGACGATGAGACCGACCGCATGAAGCTGCAGGGTCTGCTCGAAGACTGGCTCGAGCTTCAGGGCGTGCGCCTCGTCCCTAATCAGCGCAAGGCGCTCTGGCGTGGCCTCACGCTGGTAGCGGAGGGACCTGCCGAGCAGCGCACCATCAGCAATCTCGTAACCCAGGTGCAGGACAACGTGGTAGGCGACGGACTGGCCGCCTTCTCGCTCGCGGGACCGCTCGGGCGCTTCCTCGACGCCGACCGTGACGTGCTGCTCGAAGAGCGATTCGTCACGTTTGAGCTCGAAACGCTGATGGCAATGGGGCCGAAGGTAGTGGTGCCGGTCGCGACCTATCTATTTCACCGCATCGATCAGCGCCTCGACGGCAGACCCACGCTCGTTATCCTCGATGAAGCATGGATCATGCTGACCAACAGCGTCTTCGGCGCGAAGATCGAGGAGTGGCTCCGAACCCTTCGCAAGAAGAATGCGGCGGTCGTGCTTGCAACCCAGAGTCTGAGCGAAGTTGCCAATTCGCCCCATCGCGACGTGATTCTCGAGTCTTGCCCGACCAAGCTCTACCTGCCCAACCCCGAGGCGAAAAACAGCGCGACACGGGAGGTGTACCGGCGATTCGGACTTTCTGATCGACAGGTCGACATCATCGCCGAAGCGACGCCGAAGCGGCATTACTACTACGTCTCACCACTGGGGCGCCGGCTCTTCCAGTTCTCGCTGGGTCCAGCTGCGCTCGCCTTCATCGGCGCCGGATCGAAGGACGACATATTAGCCGCGCGTCGAACGATCGAACAGCACGGCCAGCGCTGGAGCGTCGAGTGGCTTCGCGCGTGTGGATTGCACGACTGGGCCGAGTATCTCGACAAACTCAACGGTCATATCGAAACGCCGACCGACGCGATCCTAAGTGTGAACGGCATTCCGCCGTTCCACTCCAACGGAAAAGTTCATCACGGGGAGATACATCGATGAAGTCGAAAAGATACTCCCGATTTTTGTCTGCCGTTTCGGCCGCAGTTGTTTGGCTGTTGGTTGCGTCTTCGGTTCCTGCCCGCGCACAGTTCGGCGGCTCGCAGATTGTCTTCGACCCGAATATGTTCGCGCGCCAGCTCCAGCAGCTTCAGCAGGAAACCGCTACCGTCACGAACCTCGCTCATCAACTACAGTACGCGATCAAGAACACGACCGGCGGTGGCGCCGGCGTCTGGCAGTCGAACCAGAATCTGCTTACGAACCTCGGCGATCTGATCAATCAGCAGGAAGGACTCTCGTACACCTTTCAAGGGCTTACGCAGCAGTTCCAGCAACTCTATCCGGGATTCAATGCGGCCTCGACCACAGGGGTCCAGAGTCCGCAGGCAACAATCGACACGACGCTGAGCACTCTCAATGGTGCGCTCGCTTCGGCGCAAGCTCAGGCGCAAAACTTCCAAGCGGAGCAGGCGTCGCTGCAAACC
>DAHVFK010000621.1 GCA_027317055.1 Betaproteobacteria bacterium
GCGCTCTACCCCGCGGCCCGCGCCGAGTTGCGGCGCGTCGAGCCGCGCGAGCTGGGTGTGGATTCGATCGGCCACTTCGGCTTTTTCCGCGAGCGCTTCCGCGATTCCCTTTGGCGCGAAGCCGCCGATTGGCTATCGGCGCAGGACTGATCAGCGCAGTCCGGGCATGAGCGCGACCAGTCCCTCGGCCATGGTCTGGATCGCGATCGCGGTAAGCAGCAGGCCGAGCAGCCGCGTTGCGATATTGAGTCCGGTGGTCCCCATGCGCGGCGCGAGTGCGTGAGCGAAGCGCATCACCAGCCACAGCAGCGCGCATACCGCCGCGATACATCCGACCATCGCCGCAAGATGCAGCAGCGAGCGCGCCTGCGCCGCGATGATCGTTGTGCTGATCGCGCCCGGTCCCGCGAGCAGCGGCACGGCGAGCGGCACAACGCCCGAGACCTCGCCCGATTCCAGCTCCTCGGCCTCGGCGGCCGACTGGCGCACGCCGCCCACGCGCGCGTTCAGCATCGCGAGCGCCATCAGCAGCAGTACCAATCCGCCGCCGACGCGGAACGCCGGCAGGCTCGCGCCGATCAGCGTAAGCAGCGCCTCGCCGAACAGCGCCGCCCCGGCCAGTACGAGGAACACCGTCAGCGTCACGACGCGCGCCAGGCGCTCGCGCTCGAGCTCGGGGCGCTGCACGGTAAGGCTGACGAAGATCGGTATCGCGAGGAACGGGTCGAGTACCGCCGTCAGCGTGACGGCGAAGCGCAGGTACTCCCCGAGCGGCGCGAAGCCGTGCATCGGAGCCGCTACTTCTTGGCCATCGCAGCCTGGGCGGCCTTGCGGTCTTCGCTTACGCGCGCGAACGCCGGGCGCTCCCCAAGCATCTTGATATAGGGCTTGACCTGCGGCAGGTCGTCGAGGAAATCGCGCCCGAAGGCCAGCTTGCTCGCCATCGACACCAACGGCAAATGGACGTAGGCCGAACAGTCTGCGAGCGTGAATTCCTTGCCGGCGACATAAGGCTCGAACCTGGCGCGCGTGGCGAAGCCCCGAACGCCCTTGGCCAGATCGCGCTCGACTTGCTTCTTGGTCTCGTCCGACACCTTGCCGCCGAAGAACACCTCGCGGTAAAGGCGGCGCGCCACCAGCTCCATGTGCAGCTCGATGTACTGGATCAGCTCGCGCACCTGCGCCCTGGCGAGCGGGTCGCGCGGGTAGAGCGGCTTCGCGGGATGAGCGTCCTCGAGGTATTCGCAGATCACCTGCGACTCCGTGAGCAGGGCGCCGTCGACCTCGATGAACGGTACCTTGCCCAGCGGCGAGCGGGCCAGGAAAGCCTCCTCCTGCGAAGGCTTGCAGTCGGAATCCTCTTCGAACGCGACTCCCTTTTCGAGCAGCGCCAGGCGCACCTTGTTGTGGTAGTTGCTGATGTGAAAGCCGCACAGCTTGAGCATTGACACTCCCCGGATCGTTGGCGGTGGCATTATAGATGGCGTGAAGACCCGCAACCCCGGATTCATCACCGATCTCGCTCCCGAGACGTCCTACGGCGGCTATCTGCGGCTGGACCGCCTGCTCTCGGCCCAGGAGCCGCGCTCGCGCCCGGCGCACCACGACGAGATGATGTTCATCGTCCAGCACCAGACCTCGGAGCTGTGGATGAAGCTCATGATCCACGAGCTGAGTGCGGCGATCGGGTACGTGCAGGCCGACCGGCTCGATCCCTGCTTCAAGATCCTGGCGCGGGTGAAACAGATTCAGCGCCAGCTGTTCGAGCAGTGGTCGGTGCTGGAGACGCTCACCCCCTCCGAGTACGCCGAATTCCGCGATGCGCTCGGTCCCGCCTCCGGGCTGCAGTCGTTCCAGTTCCGCGCCATCGAGTACCTGCTGGGCAACAAGGATCCGG
>DAHVFK010000622.1 GCA_027317055.1 Betaproteobacteria bacterium
GGCCCACCCGCTGACGCTCGTGCGCAAAGCCTACGGCGTCTAGCTCAGGCCGGGCGGTCGAGCCGAACCTGCAGCGTGCCCGAGCGCACGTGCAGGTCGCGCTGCGGAAACGGAATCTCGATGCCCTCGGCGCGCAGCTCGTCCTCGATCGTCCACAGGTACTCGGCCTGGGTGAAACCGGGGCGCGCCACGCGCTCCGGGCCGACCCACACCACAAGCTCGAAATTCAGGCTGCTGTCGCCGAAGCCGACCAGCCACACGTCCGGCTCGCGCCCTGAGGGCGCGGCGGCGGCCTCGACCTTCCTCGCGGCGCGCAGGCCCGCGGCCTTGACGCGCTGCTTGTCGCTGCCGTACGCGACGCCGAACGGAATGTGCAGGCGGCGCATCTGGTGCTCGTAGGTCCAGTTGGTCACCCGCCCGTTGATGAACTCGGAGTTCGGCACGATGATGTCGACGTCGTCGTTGGTCGTCACCCGCGTGTAGCGCAGGCCGATCTCGCGCACGGTTCCCTGCACGCCGGACTGGAGGTCGACGAAGTCGCCGACCTTGAGCGTGCGCTCGAGCAGCAGGATGATGCCCGAGACGAAATTGCTGAAGATGTTCTGCAAGCCGAAGCCGATGCCGACCCCGATCGCGCCGCCGAACAGCGCGAGGTTGGTGAGGTCGAAGCCGATGTAGCTCAGGCCGACCAGCGTGCCGACGATCCACACCGAGTAGCGCAGCACGCGCGACCAGGCGTACACCGCCGGGGTGCTCTTGGCGTGGCCGTCGCCGCGCAACGCCACGCGCCGCACGCCGGTTTCGACCAGCGAGGCGAACCACCACACTGCGACGACGATCACCACCAGGCCGATCAGCCGGCCGGCAGTGACTTGCGTGTCGCCCAGCATGAACCAGGGCGACGCGAACCAGCGTTGCAGGTCTTGCAGCATGATCCGGGCCAGCTTAGCACGCGCCGCGCGCGCGCCGCCTAGCGTCCCAGGGTGCGACTGCGCTCGATCAGCGGCGCCTCGCCCGCGCGGCGCGGCGGCGCCTCGCGCGCCTGCGGCGCCGCCGCCAGGATCCCGGCGCGCGTGTCGGCGTCCTCGAGCGCGGCGGCAAGCGCGGCGGGCTCGGCCCAGGCCGCGCGTCCCGCCTCGATGCGCAGGTAGACGCGGCCAGTGTCGCGCGCCGCGAAGTTGAGCGCCGGCAGGCGCCGCGCGCAGGCGGCGAGGAAGCCGGTGCTGTTCTCCGCGCGCATCGCTTCGCGCTCGCGGTAAACCTCCCGCGGGCCCGTGGCGTCGACGTTGATGCGCGCGTAGCGCGCGATGTCGAGCATGCACTTGACGTCCAGCACGTTGAGCTCGCCGTCGCGCCCGAAGGCTGCGCTCTTCGGGCGCTCGCCTGCGGGCACGCTGTTGTCAAGAAACTCATAATGCACGCTCTTGCCGCGCGCGAGCGCCCAGGTGAAGAACAGCTCCAGCATCCCGCCATAGGCCTCGACGTTGTGCGCCAGCAGGTCGTCCACCGCCTTGTAGCGCCCGACGTCCAGGCCGCGCTTCCACGAGCGCTCGACCGTGGCGTCGGGCGGGGTAATCATGAAGAACAGGTACACGATGCGGCCGAAGCGCGTGAGCAGGTTGCTCCCGGCCTCATCCGACTCGGGCGCGAAGCTGTCGAAGCGGAAGCGGTCGATCAACAGGTGCGGAATACCGCCGCGCTCGGCCTTGGCCGCCATGTAGCGGTCGAGCTTCTGGTCGATCATGCGCAGCTCCTGGCCGGTGAAGCTGCCGGCGTACTTGTAGGCCTCGCCGAGCGAGCCGTAGTCGAGCAGCTGCTTCCTCCAGATGTCGGGACTGATCAGCGCGAAATCGCCCCAGGCCACGCCGATCTCGTCCGCAAGGCGCTTGTGCAG
>DAHVFK010000623.1 GCA_027317055.1 Betaproteobacteria bacterium
GCGCTGCAGAAGCAGGGCGTCGAGGTCGAGCGGCGCCAGGTGCGCATGCCGCAGGGGCCGCTCAAGCAGGTGGGCGACTTCCCGCTCGAGATCGAGCTCTACACCGACGTGGTGAGCACGATCACGGTTTCGGTGCTCGGCGAAGCGTGATTTTTTTTCGCGCGGCGTTCGCGTGACGAAAGGGCTGGCAACAGCCCTTTTCTTTTTGTAGCATCGACTCCTCATGGCCCAAACGCCGCAGACGCAAACCCTGCGCAGCGACAGCTCGGACGCCCAGCTCCTGGCGCTGAAGGTGCCGCCGCACTCGGTCGAGGCCGAGCAGTCGCTGCTGGGCGGGCTGCTGCTCGACAACCAGGCCTTCGACCGCATCGCCGACCTAGTCTCGGCGCAGGACTTCTACCGCGACGATCATCGCCGCATCTACCGCCACATCGTCAAGCTGGTGGAGGCTGCCAAGCCGGCCGACGTGGTGACGGTGGCCGAGTCGATCGAGTCGAGCGAGGACAAGGACAAGACGGGCGGGCCCGCCTACCTTGGCGCGCTCGCGCAGAACACCCCGAGCGCGCTCAACATCCGACGCTACGCCGAGCTGGTGCGCGAGCGGGCGGTGCAGCGCCGCCTGGCGCAGGTCGCGACCGACATCGCGGAGAACGCGCTCAACCCGGGCGGCAAGGAGGTCGGGCAGCTGCTCGACGAGGCCGAGTCGCGCATCCTCGAGATCGGCGAGGCGGGCTCGCGCCGCACCGCCGGGCTGGAGGAGATCAAGCCGGTGCTGGCTCGGGTGCTCGAGCGCATCGACCACCTGTACCACCGCGACAATCCGTCCGACGTGACGGGCGTGCCCACGGGATTCCACGACCTCGACTCCAAGACTGCGGGCCTGCAGCCGGGCGACCTGATCATCGTCGCCGGTCGACCGTCGATGGGCAAGACCGCCTTGGCACTCAACATCGCCGAGAACGTGGCGCTCAATACGCTACTGCCGGTGGCGGTGTTCAGCATGGAGATGAGCGGCACGCAGCTCGCCACCCGGATGCTCGGCTCGATCGCGCGCGTGGACCAGCACAAGATGCGCACCGGCAGGTTGTCGGACCAGGAGTGGCACGACCTGTCCGAGGCCATGGGCCGGCTGCACGACGCGCCGATCTTCATCGACGAGACCGCAGCGCTGAACTCGCTCGAACTGCGCACGCGCGCGCGCCGCCTGTGGCGGCAGTTCGGCGGCAAGCTCGGGCTGGTGGTGGTCGACTACCTGCAGCTGATGTCGTCGGCCAATTCCAGGGGCAACGAGAACCGCGCCACCGAGATCTCCGAGATGTCGCGCTCGCTCAAGGCGCTCGCCAAGGAGCTCAAGGTGCCGGTGATCGCGCTGTCGCAGCTCTCGCGCGCGGTCGAGCAGCGCAACGACCGGCGGCCGATGATGTCGGACCTGCGCGAATCGGGCGCCATCGAGCAGGACGCCGACTTGATCCTGTTCATCTACCGCGACGAGGTGTACTCGCCCGACAAGCCCGAGGCCAAGGGGCGCGCCGAAGTGATCATCGGCAAGCAGCGCAACGGCCCGATCGGCAAGGTCGAGCTGACCTTTCTCGGCCAATTTACGCGCTTCGAGAATTTCGCCGCGCCCGGATCGTTCTGACGTTCGACCCCGGGGAGGACCGCATGGCCGAGCCAGTGATCGCGCAGAAATCGCCCTATGCCGTCGAGCTGGCGCCCGGCGACTACTGGTGGTGCGCCTGCGGGCGCTCCAAGCGCCAGCCGTTCTGCGACGGCTCGCACAAGGGCAGCGCGTTCACCCCGAAGGAATTCGTCGCGACCACCGACGAGAAGCTGTGGTTCTGCGCCTGCAAGCACACGAAGAATGCGCCGCGCTGCGACGGGTCACACAAGACGC
>DAHVFK010000624.1 GCA_027317055.1 Betaproteobacteria bacterium
GGCAAATCGTGGTCTCGTCCGGCACCGGCTCCTGGCCCAGGTCGATGCCGACAAACTGCCGCATCACCGGCGAATCGTAGAGCGCTTCCTCCACTGCCGGGTCCGACAGGTTGAACCACTGCTGCAGAAAATAAATGCGCAGCATCCGCTCCACTCCCACCGGGCGGCGCCCGTTGCCTGCCTTCGGATACTGCGGCTCAATCAGCCCTACCAGCTGTGCCCAGGGTACGATCCGCTCCATTTCCGCCAGGAATATCTCGCGCCGCGTCGGCTTGCGATACTTCTCGAAACTGCTCTCCGCCGCCACCGCCAATGTCTGCTGCCGCATCGCCTTTTGCCTCCAGCTCCAACTTTAGCCGCCCAAACTGTGGATCGCAGACTTAATCAGAGTTCCCCTAAGAGTTTGTTGAAGAACGCACCGCGCGGCGTTGTTTGCGGAGTAACCGGGTGGTTATGAGGAGAAAATTCGTTTGAATCGGTTTGGGCAGTTAGTTTTGTAGGTTCGCTGAGGTTGACTGAGACGGCTTTTCGGCACTCTTGGCACTGTTCAGGCGCACTGCTGCCCGAGGCCTTCGGCTCGTTGTTGTGCGATCAGCCTTGGCAGCCTTAGCAGGTTGTGTGCCGCGCAACTGAAGACGAAGACCCAGTCCACCTTGTGCAGGCCGCGCAGTTTCACCTGGCGCACCGGGCCGGTCTGCTTCAGCCATCCGAAGCTCTTCTCCACCAGCCAGCGGCAGCTCAGGCTGATCGCGTAGCCTTCGTGCCGCGTCGTCCTTCCGTCCATGTTCGAGCGCCGACCCTTGTCGTTCTTGGTGATGTGCGGCGTCACGTTGAGCTTGCGCGCGGCCTCGACGAACTGCCGGTCGTCGTAGGCCTTGTCCGCGCCCACCGTGATGCGCCGGGAACGGCCAGCTTGCTTGTCGGCCAGCATTAGCAGAGCGGCTTCGCGCTCGGCGTAGCCGTCGGCCTGGGTGACCATGGCGGCGGCGATCAGGCCGTTGCGGTTCTCCACCAGCGCATGGCCCAGATAGGCCAGATGCGATTCCTTGCCGTAGCTCTTCTTGTAGAGCCGAGCGTCCTGGTCGGTGGTCGATTCATGCGTATCGTTGCTGCGCTTGCTGTTGTGGAAGTTCGTGCCGTCATCGTCGGAACCGTCCTTCTTGCGGAAGCTCTTCTGTGACGCCCAGGCCTGGATCAGCGTGCCATCGACAGTGAAGTGGTCATCACTCATAAAACGCTTCGCCTGTCCGATCACAGCGGCGAAGAACTGCTGCGCCACGTCGGAGGTCAACAGACGATCACGGTTCTTGGAGAACACCGCATGGTTCCACACCGCGTCGTCCATACCCAGGCCCACGAACCAGCGGAACAGCAGGTTGTAGTCCAACTGCTCGACCAACTGCCGCTCCGAGCGTACCGAATAAAAGGCCTGCAACAGCAGAGCCCGCAACACATACTCGGGCGCAATCGATGGCCGACCGGAGGCCGAGTACAGGCTGTCGAACTCTCCACTGAGCGAGCGCAACACCACATCCGTCAGCCGCCGAATCTCCCGCAACGGATGCTCCTGAGGCACCCGCTGCTCCAACGTCACATAGCTGAACATGCCGTCCTGGACCCGCTCGTCTCCACGCATACTCAATAGACGAACAACTGGCCAAGGAAGTCTTAAACTGCGGAAACACTGGAACCTATTTCAACAAGCTCCTAAAAGTCTGAATTCGAGAATTTCGTGACAAGCTGGCCTCCTACTTACTGGAGTCCGATACGCCCGTGGCCATCACCCGGCATGGCGATATCGTTGGTTATTACATTCCTGCGCGCCGCAAGCGCAGCGAGACGGATCAAGCGGCACCCAAGGAAGCGTCGGTTCGCTGGCAGCAGATACT
>DAHVFK010000625.1 GCA_027317055.1 Betaproteobacteria bacterium
GGTGGTGGGTGATGATGCTGCCGAGGTCGATCATGGTCTGCGAAGCGACCGACTTGATGGCCCGGAACTGCTGGGGGAGCCTGGCCGTGTCGCTGTAGGCGCGCAAGGTGAAGGTCGCCGCCGGGCCGTCGGGGATGAGGTGGGTGAAGCGCACGGTGCAGGAGCTTTCGCGGCCGGTCGTTTCGCGAATGGTTGACATCCATCAGCATCGGAGCCCGCAGGCGCGCTAGGCTGGTTTGCAGCCAATCGGAGGTGTGCCGTGCTGCCGTTCACTCGCGATCAATTCCTTGCCGTCTTCGTGCAATACAACGTCGGCGTGTGGCCGGCGCAGATCGTCGCCTACGTACTCGGGGTTGCGATGATCGTTGTGCTGTTCGTGCCGTCGCAGGGCGGGAACCGGATCATCGGGGTCGGGCTTGCGGCGATGTGGGCATGGACTGGGATGATGTACGACTGAGTCTATTTCTCCGCGATCAACTAAGCCGCGCGGGTGTTCGCGGCCCTGTTCGTGCTGCAGGCAGTGCTGTTGCTGTATTCGGGGGCGATCCGGGGGCACGAGAAGTACAGGCCTTGGGGCGGGGCGCACGCCTGGGTGGGCTGGACGCTGATCGCGTACGCGGCCGTGCTGTACCCGCTGATCGGGCTCTGGAGCGAGCATTCGCTCGAGAAAGTTCCAGTGTTCGGCATCACGCCGTGCCCGGTGACGCTCTTCACCTTCGGGCTGCTGCTGCTCGCCCGGCCAGTCGCGTGGTGGCTGCTGGTGATTCCGTTCCTCTGGTCGCTGGTCGGGGGCAGCGCGGCCTTTCTGCTCGGGGTGCCGCAGGACTGGGTACTCGCGGTGAGCGGGCTCGCGGCGCTGTGCATTGCGTTGAAACAAGCTTGCCCTCCTTCTCCGGCACGGGAAGGTTCGGCGTAAGCTAATCGCTCGAGAAAAAGGAACGGCTATGGCAGAGGCTTATATCGTTGAGGCAGTGCGCACCGCCGGCGGGCGGAAGGGCGGGCGGCTGGCCGGATGGCATCCGGCGGACATGGCGGGCGAGGTGCTGAATGCGCTGGTCGAGCGCACCGGGATCGACCCGGCGGCGATCGAGGACGTGATCATGGGCTGCGTCGGGCAGGTGGGCGAGCAGAGCCTGCACATCGGGCGCAACGCGGTGCTGGCATCGAAGCTCCCGAACAGCGTGCCGGCGGTGTCGATCGACCGGCAGTGCGGCTCGTCGCAGCAGGCGCTGCATTTCGCGGCCCAGGCGGTGATGTCCGGAACCATGGACATCGTGATCGCCGCCGGCGTCGAGGCGATGACGCGGGTGCCGATGGGGACCTCCGCCGGGCTGCCGACGAAGCAGGGGATCGGCGTCGGGCCGTGGTCGAAGCGGATCCAGGAGCGCTTCGGCGTTTCCGGGTTCAGCCAGTTCATCGGCGCGGAGATGATGGCGGAGAAGTACGACCTCTCGCGCGCGCAGCTCGACGCTCTCGCGCTCGAGAGCCACCGGCGGGCGGCCGCGGCGACCAAGGCGGGCGCGTTCAAGCGCGAGATCGTGCCGCTCGAGGTGCAGGACGCCGAGGGGCGCAAGGCGATGCACGAGACCGACGAAGGCATCCGCTACGACGCCTCGCCCGAGTCGATCGGCGCGGTGAAGCTGCTGCGCGAAGGCGGCAGGGTCAGCGCCGCCAACGCGAGCCAGATCTGCGACGGCGCCTCCGGCATGCTGGTGGTGAGCGAGCGCGCGCTGAAGGCGCACGGCCTGAAGCCGCTCGCGCGCATCCACGCGCTCGCGCTCACCGCGGGCGACCCGGTGATCATGCTGGAAGAGCCGATCCCGGCGACGAAGAAGGCGCTCGAGCGCGCCGGGATGAAGATCGACGACATCGACCTGTTCGAGGTGAA
>DAHVFK010000626.1 GCA_027317055.1 Betaproteobacteria bacterium
GCGTAACCTCGAAGCGCGATTCCGCCACCAGAAGAAGAGGGATGGGCGAGCCTCAGGCCAGCATCAAGTCCACGGTGGTGCCGTTGGCGAGCAGCACCGTGATGGTGGTCGACGACCAGTCGACCAGCCGCGCCATCCTCGAGCAGGTCCTGCGCACCCTGGACGAGCGCATCATGGTCAAGTCCTTTGCGCGCCCGATCGATGCCATCGTGTGGGCGACGCGCCACGTCGCCGACCTGGTGCTGGTCGATTTCGCGATGCCCGAGATGAACGGCACCGAGCTGGTGCGGCGCCTGCGCGCGATGCCCGGCTACGAGCAGGTGCCGATCGTGATGGTGACCGTGAACGACGAGCGCGAGGTGCGCTACAAGGCGCTCGACGCCGGCATCACCGACTTCCTCTCCAAGCCGGTCGACGTGCGCGAATGCATGGCGCGCTGCCGCAACCTGCTCACCCTCAGGCGCCAGCAGCTCGCGCTGGAAGACCGCCAGAAGCTGCTGGAGCAGATCGTGGAGAACTCGGCGCGCGAGCTGCGCGAGCGCGAGCGCGAGAAGCAGACCCTGATGCAGCTCGCCGCGGGCGCCGCCGCCAGGCCCGCGCCGCGCACGCGCGTCGCGCGCTCGCTCGCCTACTCGACGCGCCACCAGGGCCCCTCGCGGGGCCTGGCGCGCTTCGTGCCGCGAAAATCGCTCGGCCGCGTGCGCGGCTGAGGAGGTCAGGAAAAGAAAAGAGGGCCGCGGCGAACCGGGGCCCTCCTTTGGCTGAAACCTTTTGCTTGGGGGCTTAGCCCTGCTTCGGGACTTTAGCCTTTAAGGCAGCCGCTGATGAACTTCTTGCGCGCGTCGCCTTTCAGCTTCTTTTCGCCCGCCTGCTTGTTGCAGTCCTTCATCCTCTCCTGCTGCGCTTTCTGCTTGGGGCTTGGCTCCTTCTTATCGGCCGCCACGGCAACCGACGAAGCGGCGAACGCCAGGCACAGCGCTGCGATGATGCTCTTCATTGCTTGCTCCCTTTATTGAAAAATCAAAACAACGCGTTGCGGCGCAACAGAATTGGCGCCGTGGGAGCTACAACGCGCGGCCGAGACGGCCGGTTGACACCAGGCTGACGACTAGAGGAACTTCTCCGCGCAGATGATGATTTCCTCGTTCGTCTTCTTGTTCAGGCACTCGCGCGCGTCCTCGTAGGACTTCGCGGTCAGGCGCCTCATGACGGGCTTGATCTCGGTTGCGGCGTCGGCCTTCGCGTCGGCTTTGGCTTCGGCCTTGACGTCGACGTTCAGCGGCGCGGTGGCCTTCGACGACTGCGCCCAGGCGGGCGCCGCAACCAGCGCTGCGAGGGCGGCAAACAGGGCGATGCGCTTCATGGCATGCCTCCTACCGTTACGTCAGAAACGCCATAGTGGCACAAAAGCGGCCATAACAAAAAGCCCAACAGTTCACGAACTTGGAGATTACAGTTCATGGACTTGTGGATCATGCCGGGGCAATGACGCCATGTACATCACAACGCAGCAGGACTTCGTCGTCCGCACCCGCGGGCGCGGCGCGACCTGGAGACGATCCTCGCGCAGCGTCGTCGTGACGGTTACGGGGGATAATCAGCCGTCATGCGCGTGAACCGGCTGAAGAGGAAACTGCTCGAGGGCAGGCGCGCGACCGGCTGCTGGGTGTTCCTCGCCGGCGGCGACTCGACCGAACTCTTGTCGCACTGCGGCTTCGACGCCTTCATCGTCGATCATGAGCACATCGGCGCCGATCTGCGCACCCTCATCGAGCAGCTGCGCGCAGCCCAGGCGAGCGACACCGCGGTGCTGTGCCGGGTGCCCTCGCACGACCCGGTCTACATCAAGCGCGTGCTCGACGCCGGCGTGGACGGCATCGTGG
>DAHVFK010000627.1 GCA_027317055.1 Betaproteobacteria bacterium
TCGGGCCCGCGGTGTTGTCGAAGTAGACATCCAGCCCCTCGGGGCAGGCCGCGGCGAGCGCGGCGTCGAGGCTGCCTGCTTTGTAGTCGATCGCGGCGTCGTAGCCGAATTCCTCGCGGCAAAGCCGCGTCTTGTCGGCGCCGCCGGCGATGCCGATGGTGCGGCAGCCCTTGATCCTGGCGATCTGGCCGACGCAGGAGCCGACCGCGCCCGCGGCGGTCGAGACGACCACCGTTTCGCCCTTCCTGGGCTGGCCGACGTCGAGCAGTGCGAAGTAGGCGGTGAGGCCGTTCAGGCCGAGCACGCCGAGGGCGGTCGAGGCCGGCAGTCCGTCGGCGGCGACCTTGCGCGTGATCGCTTTCGCATCGATCGCGGCGTAGGTTTGCCAGCCGAACATCCCGGTGACGAGCTCGCCCGGCTTGTAGTCCGGGTGGCGCGACTCGGCCACGCGGCCGACCGCGGGCGAGCGCATCACGCCGCCGATCGGCACCGGCTCGGAATAGTTGGCGACCGCGCTCACCCAGCCGCGCATCGCGGGCTCGGCGGTGACGTAAATATTGCGCACCAGCACCTGCCCCTCGGCCAGCGCCGGCAGCGGCGCCTCGACCAGCTCGAAGTTCCCGGCCTGGGGAATGCCCGCCGGGCGCGACTTGAGGACGACCTGGCGGTTGCTGGCGGGGCGCATGCGCGAGCCCGCTAGGCGTCGAAGTCGACGACCATGATGTTCTTGAGGTGCGGCTTGAGGAGTCCTTGCACTTCGACGTGCTTCGGATGCGGTCCGTAGCCCGCCAGCGCCTGCTTGTCCTTCAGCGTCACGAGCGTCGCGTGGGTGATGTTCGGCGCCCGCGCGGTGAAATTCCTGCCCGCCTTCACCTCCATCACGCCCGGGATCTGTTTCAGCAGCCCGGCGACCTTGCCGAACATCTCCGTCGCCTGGGCATCGGACAGCCCGCCGTCGAGCTCGAGCCATACCATGTGGTGCACCGTCATCGTATCCTCCTTTCGTTTCTGGAATCGGCGTCAGTCTACGCCGGGAAAATAGGGTCAGACCCCATTTCGCAGCCCGACCACGGCCTCGATCTCCACCTTCATGCCCGGGATCGCCAGCGCTTGCACCCCGATCAGCGTGCTCGCCGGCCGCGCGTGGCCGAAGAACTCCTGCCGCACCGGATTGATCTGCTTGCGATCCTCCACGTCGGTGAGGTAGACGGTCACCTTGAGCACGTCGCCGAACCCTGCGCCGGCGGCGTCGAGCACCGTTTTCATGTTGAGCAAGATCTGCCGCGTCTGCGCGGCCGCGTCGTCGCCCACGACCTTGCCCTTCGCATCCACCGGCGCGATGCCGGACACGAACAGCAGATCGCCCCAGCGCACGGCGTCGCAGTAGTGGCTGATGGGGGGCATCAGGCCCTTGACCGTGAATTCCTGGCGCTTTTGCATGCTGTTGCCTCCTTCCTACTCGGGTTGATAGTTGCCCTTGAGCGGTATGACGTGGCGCACGCCGCCTTTGGGATTGGGCGTGTCGCCGCGGTAGCGCGGGATGAGGTGGATGTGCGCGTGCCATACCGACTGCCCCGCGGCCTCGCCGCAGTTCGCGCCGACGTTGAAGCCATCCGGCGTGAAGCGCGCCGTCAGGATCGGCTGCAGTTCGCGCACCAGGCGAAAGCACAGGTCGTATTCGGCCGCTTCGAGCTCCCAGATGGTCGCGACGTGGCGCCGCGGCAATACCAGCGCGTGGCCGGGAGAAACCGGGTAGCTGTCGAATACCGCCAGCGCGGCGTCGTTGTGCGCGATGATCTCGCGCTGGGGCGCGCAGAAGATGCAGGCTTTCGCGGGGTTCGCCATGACCGGCCGATTATGCCCTGTGCGGATTCGATCCGT
>DAHVFK010000628.1 GCA_027317055.1 Betaproteobacteria bacterium
TTTTCGAACGGAGAGCCCTTCGCGGTCGAGCGCCTTGACGATCTCGGTGGCAAGGATCACCTTAAACTGGCGCAAATCGGGGTTGTCCTTTCCGAGGTCCCGATACACGTTGCCGCTTCCGCGGACGACTTCGAACTGCTCGCCTTTCTTCACTGCACCTCCCTCAATTGCCCGCTGCGACCGGTTGGAACCGCGCGGGCTGGTGTGGCGGCACAATTGCCCTTCGGCATATGTTGTCACAGGCGACAACAGGGCGCAAGTACAACCGCGGCGAAAAGCGCCTGACACACGGGTCGGGGTAACGCCGTTAGCACGGCTAACAGCCAAGGCGTGGTGGTCCGAGAAAGGCGGAGGGAACTTCCCACGTGATCCGTCAGTCACAACGTCAACCGAGGTGGCATCGCACGCGTTGAGCGATCATCTCGCACGCAGAGCGCCCTTGCATTCGCTGAAGACTTCACTGGACGCACCTGCACGCTTTTGAATTGCGTTGGCTGTGTCAGCCCGCATGATGCCCGTTACGCATCGCCCTTCGCTCGCAAGAGCGCCCGAAACCGGCCTCATCTCCTGAAAGCCGGTGGCCGCAAGGCTCGGAGATATCCGTAAGCAGCCGCCCCTCGGGGCGCTCAGCAATGCGCATGACGCAATAGCTCGCGTTCCTGCCGCAGTGCGTCAGTCGCGCCAGCAAGCGGAATTCCGTTTGCATCGGCGTCAACGTCGAGCGGGGTTTCTCTCCGTTCTCAGTTTGTACCGCTGCCCCTGCTAAACGCTTGGTGCGCCAACTGCGCGTCCATCGTCATGCTCGCGGGCAGATTCCTGATCGCACATCGCGACGGCTTCGGCCGCCGCGAACCCTGCGCCAACATTTGTCCGCGCTCCTGCGGCAACCCGTGGCTGCGCCAGCCGGCGTCGTCACTGGCGGCTTGCTGCTAGTGACGACGCGTCCTTCGCCTCAGCAATCATCGAGTTGAAGGCTGCTGGCGCAAATGACGACCCCTCGTGATGAGCCCTTCTGGCGCATCGCACCGTCACAACCGCGCAACGCGGTTCGTCCATCTGCCCGTTCCCTGACGGGCGTCGTTCGACCTCGCGCGCAACCCGCGCACCCCTGAGCCTCGGGTCAATGGCTCGATTCGATGGATGGCTTCTCACCGGAAGTATTCGTCGACGCCAATGCCCGTGCCGGGCAGGCAAGCAACAACAAGGCGGCACAAAACGGGAGTGGTGTCCCGTGTCCCTCGCAGTGCTCGTCCTGCCAAGGCAGGCGAGACGGACAGAAACACTAACCGGACATACGGCACGCACCAGGACCAATGGACAAACGACGGGCGAGGACACGATGAGAGACCTGAATTTCGAATTGAAGCAGCTCTGTCAGCGCAACCGCGACGGCAGTTTTTCCACGCAGTACGCGCGCGAGCGCATCCTGACCATGATCGCCAACCAATTGCACGAGATGGGCTTCGAGCACATGCGTGCTTCAAGTCTCAAGCCCAAGCATGTGCAGGCGCTGGTCGAGCGCTGGAAGGCGGAATCGCTTTCCGCCGGCACGATCAAGAATCGGATGACCGAGCTGCGGTGGTGGGCGGAGAAGGTCGCGAAACAGAATGTGCTCGCGCGGGCGAACGACTTCTACGGCATCCCGCAGCGGAACTACGTGACCAACGTCGATCGCTCGCGCGTTCTCTCCACCGGCGACCTCGAACGGCTCACCGATCCGTGGACGCGGATGTCGTTACGGCTGCAGGCCGCGTTCGGGCTGCGGCGGGAGGAGTCGATCAAGATTCGACCCGAGTGGGCGGACCGCGGCGACCGGCTCGCGCTCAAGGCGAGCTGGACGAAAGGCGGCCGGGAGCGCGAGATCCCGATCCGCACCG
>DAHVFK010000629.1 GCA_027317055.1 Betaproteobacteria bacterium
GCACGCGCGCGACTCGGCCGCGGGCGTCACGCTCGTCGGCCCGCACCGCGACGACCTGTCGATGACGCTCGGCGGCGAACCGGCCGGCGCCTTCGCCTCGCGCGGGCAGCAGCGCACGGCCGCGCTGGCGCTGCGCCTCGCCGAGGCGCGGCTGCTGGTCGAGCGCTCGGGTGAGCGCCCCGTGCTGCTGCTCGACGACGTGCTGTCCGAGCTCGACGCCGCGCGTCGCGCGAGCGTACTCGGCGTCATCGACGCCGACCAGGTGCTGATCACCGGCACCGACCCGGACCGCTTCGGCCCGGCGTTCGTCGCGCGCGCGCAGGTGTACCGCGTGCGCGCGGGGCGCGCCGAGCCGGTGTAGGGCCGGCGCACTGCCGGCGCTGCCCGCACGAGGAGAGGGCCGCACGCTGCTGTAGCGTGCGGCCCTCGTTCCGTCGGCCAGAGCGCGCGCCTAACGGCGGTTACGCACGCGTGCGAGGGTGCCCGCACCGGCCGCGAGCAGCACGGCAGCCAGCAAGGTCACCGCCCAGGCGACTGGCGCGCCGCCTCCGCCGCCAGGCCCGCTGCCGGTGTTCGGCGCGCGCACGATGCCGAGGACCGCAGAGACCGGGCGCGGCGTCGCCTGCGCCGCCGCAAGTGCCGGTGCAGGGGCGGTCGCAGAGTCGCCGAAGGAGACCCCCACGTGGCCACCCGCACCGCTGCGCGTCGTGTACGGGCAGGGCTCGCCCCGCCCCGCGCGGCATCACGTGACCGGTGCGCACCGCACCGTTCAGCGTCGCCGCAGGTGCAGGGGCGGCCCAACGGCCCGTTAGCGCCCGCTGGTAGGCAGGACGATCAGGAACGGGACGGCAGCGCGACGGCTATCAGAGCCCCAGCGCGCATGCAGACCGTGGCGTCGATCCCAGGCAAGGAGCGCGCACCGCAGCGCGGGGACCTTTATGAATTGGAACGACAGGGTGCGCTATCAATGCCCAGACGTAGACACCTTCAACCCCCTGCCGTGTCTACGGACTCGCGCAGCGAACGCAACGGAGAGTTATAGACTTTCTCTATCATTTGTGGCACTTCTCTAAACAGCGATATCGGGAAGAGCGGGTGAATCGTGTTATCGTCGGTGATCTGCATAGCTCCTCCTAGTATGGCATGGTCGGACAGCGGCTCTCCATAGACCTGTATCAGCGGCCGCGATTCGGGCGGCATACGTAGAACGGCATGCAGTCGGTCCGAGACATAGCTTGCCTCGTTCTGGTACGCAAGGAGCTCCGGAATGCGTCCTCGGAGAGTCGCATGCAACTTCCCCCAAACGATCCTCCGTTGCCCATTCTTGTCGACTCTGGTCAAACGATTCAGTAACTCCTCAAGAATCGACTGCACTAACTCTCGAGTCGCTTGCTCCGATGGCACCACAACTCGAAGGGTATCCACACCAGCCTGAGTGTCCTGCTCGAACACGGCGATAAACCCGTCGCCCATCATGTCGTCTCGTGTCGTGCCGGATAATGCCAAGTTCACCTCAGACGTTCCCCTAAGCCCAAGCTTCCCGATTCCCAGGCTCACCCCGCCCACTCCGGCTCCGGCCCCCAACCGTGGAAGCCCAAATCATGGGTCATCCAACCGGTGATTGTGGCGGTTGTGCTAGCGTCGAAGTGCCGGCTCACTTCTCCCAGCCGAAGTCCCGTGTACTCTCGAATGCCGCCTGACGAGGAGGATGGAAGCGATGAGCGTCTGGAGAGGAACTTCTGCAGGCCTTGATCAAGAGCGTTCGCTCGCAATTGATCGTTCTCGGCCTTCTTAGACACACCAATGAGTACGAGACCGCCGAGAACAACAGCGATGACGAAAATAATTGTAATGACCACGTATACCCCCTCTTCCTG
>DAHVFK010000062.1 GCA_027317055.1 Betaproteobacteria bacterium
ACCTGAAGCTGCTTGAGCCGCTGCGCGAGCTGTTCAAGGACGAGGTGCGCGAGCTCGGTTTGGCGCTTGGCTTGCCCCGCGAGATGGTTTTCCGCCACCCATTTCCGGGGCCCGGCCTCGGTGTTCGGATTCTGGGCGAAGTAAAACGGGAGTACGTCGAGCTGCTGCAGCAGGCGGACGCCATCTTCATCGAAGAGCTGAGGCAGTCCGGGTGGTACGACAAGACCGCGCAGGCGTTCGCGGTCTTCCTGCCCGTAAAGTCGGTCGGCGTGATGGGCGACGGCCGGACCTACGATTACGTGGTCGCGCTGCGCGCCGTGCAGACAACGGACTTCATGACGGCCGACTGGGCCACGCTGCCGCACGAACTGCTGGCGCGGGTGTCGAACCGGATCATCAATCAGGTACGCGGCATCAACCGCGTCACCTACGACATCTCGTCCAAGCCCCCCGCCACCATCGAGTGGGAATAAAACTCCTGCTTTCTGGGACTATCGGTACCTATCGAAATAGTGACGTAAGTTGATGATAGAAAGTAATAATGCCTTTCAGTACCTATCGCTACCTATCGGTGGTACCCGCTTCAATCTGACGGTATATCTGACGGTAGAAATCACAAGCGTTCCGGCAAGAAAAAATATACCGTCAACCAGAATTGTGGTTCGACGGTAGAAAAATAAGAATAAAACAAGATAAAACAGTAACATACAAATTATTGGCTGTTTTTATCGCGTGACGGTATAATTTTGGCGTAAGGGAGATCGCCAATGCTGTCCGACGCCACGCTCAGCAACATCAAACCAGAGGCTGCCAACTACAAACTCGCGGATCGAGACGGGATGTACGTGACCGTCACGCCGAAGGGAACGATCACGTTCCGATTCGATTACCGGATCAACGGGCGCCGCGAGACACTCACCATAGGTCGCTACGGCGCCCGTCGCGGTATGTCCCTGCAAATGGCCCGAGAGCTGTGCGTCGACGCACGCCGCGCGATTGCCGAAGGTCGTTCGCCCAGCCATGAGAAGCAGCGCGAGAAGCGCCGCGTGGCCGACGCCAAGACCTTCGAGGAATTCACCAACCTCTGGCTCGAGGACGCCCGAATGGCGGACAGCACCCGGTCAATGCGAAAGAGCGTCATCGCCCGGGACATCATGCCGGCGTTCAAGAACAGGCTTCTCGCCGAGGTCACCGCGGAGGACCTGCGCGCGCTATGCGATAAGGTCAAAGCGCGCGGCGCGCCGGCCACCGCGATTCACGTGCGTGACATCGTCAAGCAGGTCTACGCGTTTGCTACCCTGCACGGGGATCAGACACCGAATCCGGCGGACGGAGTCAGCCCCGCGTCGATCGCCACGTTCGTCGCCAAGGACCGGGCGCTATCGCCCACCGAGATCCGTGTCCTGCACAAGGTGCTGGAGTCTTCGGCCACGCAGCCCACGATTCGGCTGGCCTTGCGGCTGATCCTGCTTACCCTCGTGCGCAAGAGCGAACTCGTCGAGGCCACGTGGGACGAGGTGGATTTCGAGAACGCCCTATGGGCTATCCCGAAGCGCCGGATGAAGGGCGCCAAGCCGCACAACGTCTACCTGTCCCAGCAAGCGCTGGACATCATGGTTGCGCTTCGCACCTGCGCCAGCGGCTCGAAGTTCGTGATGCCGTCACGCTATGACGCCGACCACTGCATGTCCAAGGCGACCCTGAACCGGGTCACACAAGTCTGCGCAGAGCGGGCCAAGCAGTTGGGAATGCCGCTGGATCCCTTCACCGTGCATGATCTGCGCCGCACGGGTTCCACCATTCTCAACGAACTGGGCTTCAACAGCGATTGGATCGAGAAGGCTCTTGCCCACGAGGATGGGCGGTCGTCACGCGGGGTCTACAACAAGGCGGAATATGGCGAGCAGCGCCGCCACATGCTGCAGGAGTGGGCGGACATGATCGACGCCTGGGTATCGGGGAAGTCGCATACCCCGACGCTGTTTCCGCCGACCTTGAAAATGGTGACTACGGCTGCGCCGATTTGAAGCGCGAGGCTGAGCGGCAGCGATGCTTGGGGCTTCAGATCCCGGGTCGCCGCATTATTGGGAACTGGGCCGCAAAGACAACCCGACGCATCACGCTATAGATTGCCACCGACAGGTCTGCTTCTCCTCTGCCGCACATCGGGTTTCGCCATCTTTGTCATTGACCCTGTAACGCCGACTTTCCGCCGCGCCTCAATCCACGCCTCGACCTCGGCCAGGTCCCAGACCACACACCTTTCTGTGAGCCAGAACCGGTGAGGAAATTCGCCCCGGCGCTCCATCTCGTAGATCGTCGTATCCGCCAGAGGTACGAGCTGGCGTAGCTCGGTGCGGCGGATGTTTCGCCGCAGCGATGTACGGTTTGCGGGAACCGTCCGCGCGAGTTCGAGAAAGGCGCGCTCGTCGAAGTCACGACCGCTGTCGCCGGATGCGGCAGCGTCGCGTGCGGTGAGTGGCTTCCTGATGTCGGCCCCGCGCTCCGGCCGCTCCTGAGCATTTTTCACGCCGCTCGACGAGGGCCTTGGGTTTCGCGATGTAATCATCGAATTCTCCGGCGCTCCTGAGCATTTTTCACGCCGCTCGACGAGGGCGGTGCTGGTCGAACACCGGCGACCATCGACTCCATCCGGGTCGTGTACTGCATTCCTCGCTTCATACACACCTCCATCCTCGCTCGTTAAGCCGATCAGGCTTCCCGGCCCTGCGCCTCCCGTGGCGGCTAGGCCGATCTGTTGGTTTGACTGCCATGTCGCGCGCTACCGGAGTGGCGGCAGACGCCCTGCGGTGCTCTGCGCAGGCATTCCGGCACCTGTCGCTATGGTTCGCCGTCTATCGCCATCTATCGGGAACGCCTTGTTCTCGGGATACGGATTCGCCCGGAAAAGTGTCGGGAGATCTACGGCTTGCGACTCCTTAGTAATTGATTCTCAAAAACTATTCCCTTGATTACTCCCTGATCGGTGTTCGTTCATCTCTTTGTCACGTGACAAAGGGAGAAACGAAATGGCGCTCAAACACGGGGAAGAACTCCAGCGATGGGAGATTGCAGTAACGAAGAAACTGGTCGGTGAATTCCGCAGGCGGTCGCGAAGCCTGGCACGCGAGGAATTCGACGACCTTCTGCAGGAATGCCTGGCGCACTGGCTCGAAGTCCGCCGCAAGCTGGACCCGGATCCGGAAGGACCACCAATTGCATACATGGCACGCGTCATCCGAAACAAGCTGACCGATCTGCTCCGCGAGCGATCAGCCGCGAAGAGGGCGCATGATTTCGACACGGTGTCTCTCGACGCTGCAGTGAGCGAATCGGACGATTCGCCCACCTTCGCGGATCTGCTTGATGCAGCGAAGAGTCGTGAGCCGGGCGATGCGCACTCCGTCGATCGCAACGATGCGCGCATCGACATAGCCAAAGCCCTGCTAAAACTGACGCCGCGCCAGCGGCGCCTCTGCATGTTGCTGGGCGAGGAGGGCCTTTCGATCAAAGAGGCCGCGGAGCGGCTCCGAATCCCGCGCGGCACCCTCTACGAGGAAATAAAGCGCATACGCAAGAGCTTCGCGGATCACGGGCTTGGGGACTATCTGTAAAGGTAGGCCGACACTTTTTGAAAGGATTCCGTATTGCTGATCTGGGACCTAAATCGGCCTGGATTCGATGATCAAGTTCACGGTAATTAGCACCAAAGGCGGCGTCGGCAAGACCACCCTCACGGCCAACCTGGGGGCGTTGCTTGCCGACATGGGGTTGCGTGTCCTGCTGATCGACGCGGATGTGCAGCCTTCGCTGTCCAAGTACTTTCCGCTCGCGACATCGAAGCCGTCCGCCGGGCTGACCGAGGTCATCGTTCGCGGCGAGGTTACGGTGCCTTGCATCACCGCGACGATTTATCAAAACCTCGACATCGTTGTCTCCGACGATCCCGAGGGCAATCTGCCGCACTGGCTGCTGAATCGCATCGACCGTGGCTTTCAATTGCGCTTCGCGCTTCAGTCGCCGTCGGTGGCCGGTGTCTACGACTGCGTGCTGATCGATACGCAAGGCGCCGTCGGCCCCTTGCAGGACGCCGCGGTACTGGCTGCCGACATCCTCGTCTCGCCGATCACCCCGGAGATCCTCTCGGCGCGAGAGTTCAAGGACGGGACGATGGAGTTGCTCGACCGGCTCGAACCCGGCAGTGCGCTCGGCGCGACCTTGGGGCCGATGAAGGCGGTGATCTACCGGCAGGACCGGACCGCCGATGCGCGCGTCATCGCGAGCGGCATCCGGGACGACTTCATCAAGCTCAAAGGTCGTGTTTCCGTCCTAGACACCGTGGTCCCGCATGCCAAGGCCTACAAGGAGGCGGCGACACTGCGCATACCCGTGCACCGCCACGAACGCAAACGCGAGGGTGTTGCACCGAGCGCCTGCACGGTGATGCATCAGCTTGCCTGGGAACTGATACCCAGTCTGCAGGGCGTCTACGCGGAATCGATTCGCATGCAGGAGAGAATCGCGTGAGCGGAGATGCGTTGAAGAGCGGTATCGCCAACAGCGTCCCTGCCACACCGGCTTCCGGTTCGTCCGGACGCCACGTGTCAATCGAGGAACGCCGTCGTCTCGTCGCCGAGTCCTTGAGGGTCGGCAACCCCGGAAACAATTCCAGGGAGCTTCCCACGCAGGCCGATCCGCGGCATGACTGCCAGATCGAGCTTGCGGTCGATGACATACGCCCATACGAGAACAATCCGCGTCGCGCCGGAAACGCCAGGTTCGCGGAAATCAAGGAATCGATTCGTTCGAGCGGAATCCGCAACCCGCTCACAATCACGCGCAGACCCGGCGACGAGCACTTCATCGTCGAGGCCGGTGGTAACACGCGCCTGCTCGCGATCCAACAGCTCTGGGCCGAAACGCGCGACGCGCGTTTCCAGAGGCTCATCGTGCTGTTTCGACCGTGGCGCTCCGAAAGTCACGTGCTTACCTCGCACCTCATCGAGAACGAGCTGCGCGGTGAGATGACGTTCTGGGACAAGGCGAGCGGGGTCGTGGCCTTGAAAGGGCGACTCGAAGACGAGAGGGGTGAGGCGCTCTCGCTGAGACAGCTCGAAGACGAGATGAAGGGCCTGGGGCTGTCCGTGAACACAGCAACGCTTGCCCACTGCCTGTTCGCCGTTGAGCGGCTGCGAACCCTGGGACAGGCTGTTGACGATCTGTCTGGTCTGGACGTCAAGACCATGCAGCCACGGCTCAATGCCATGAAGCGTTATGCGCAGATGCGCGCGGCGCTTGCCGAGGCAGATCTCTACGCGAAGGTCTTCGAGCCGGTTTTTCAGAACGTGGTGGACCAGTATCGCCAGTCACGTGCCTTCAGCGCTTCAGAGGTCTGTGGAGCGTGCGAGGAGGCCTTGGCCCGGAAACTCGGCGAACCTGTCGCGCATATCCGCCTCGCGCTCGACTCGCCGCCACGGTCGTCGCAGACCTCGCCGGAAATCTCGCTTGCACCGGTCGGTGCGGACAGACCCGTTGAGTCGGCGGAGATAGCGCCGATCACTGTTCGTGATCCGTCTCGGTCCGATCGGGCTGTTAGCACAGCTAACGCGGCGAACACTGTTTCCGACCCTCCGGCAGACCCGCTTGCATCGCATGACGAGAACACCGTGGTGCGCTCGCACATCATCGAGCACGTGCAGTCATTCGCCAGTCTTGCCGGTATCGGCGACTGTTTGCGCCTTCACGCTGCCGCGCCATTGGGCTTCTACATGGATACGTTCCCGGTACCGGGCGAGGAGGAGTCTCTGCCGCCCAGCCGGCAACAAGCCTGGTGGCTGCTCGCGTTGGTCGCCGGACAACTCGACCACTCGGTATCGGTGGCCGTGCCGAAAGGCTCAACCGAAGCCGATCCCGTGAACCCCTGCGCTTTCGATGCTGAATTCTTTGGATGGCTCGTTGACGCACACGACGAGAAGGCCAGCGCCTTCTGGAATATCCTGGCTCTTATCAGGGATTCGCGGTCTTCGACTGCTGCGTGTCACCCGATGAGTGTCCCCGATCCGGCGCGGGGGAATGCCTGATGTTGCCGCTACTCGACGCGCAGGTTCGTCTTTTGCTCCTCAACCACGTTGCCGTGCGACTCGCTGAAGCCACGCCGACCGACCTTCATGCCGCCGGCATCGAGAACGAACAGTTCGCGCGCTTGCGGCAACTCTCCGCGCTCGACCTGAACCGCCTCGCCGCGATGCGCGATCTGACCATTGGTGTCACCTTCGACGCCGTCGGACTCAATGCGGGGCTGCGCGCCGTCGCGCTGGTCAACGAAGCCAAGGCGTTGGAGGCCTATTTCATCCGCAATGGGGCTTCATGGAAGATGATGAGTGCGCTGTTCAAGATTCGGCGCAAGGTGACGCTCAAACGTCGCCGCGACTGCGGCGCCTGGAGACCTTCGGGCCGCCTCCATCTTCCTGCATACCCCGTGCGCGAGCGCATTTTCCGCGCATGGCTCGCCATCGAGGACCCGAATCCCCGCGTCCGCTACTACCGGTTGCATCAAGCCTTCCCGCAGCTCTCCATCGCCGTTCTTGAAGCCGTCGCGCACGAATTCGAGGCGGACCAATGAAGAACCCCGCTGCAGTCCGTTCCGGGATTACCGCGGAACTCCTATTGGAAGTCTTCGACCTTCCCGTGAGTTTTCACCGTTGCCTTGTCCCAATAACGGGCGGCGTGACCGCGGCGCTGATGCTCTCCCAGGCCATCTGGACAACGCAGACGATCGAGCCCGCAGCCAGCGGATGGTTTTCCAGGTCCCAGGAGCAGTGGACCGACGAAACCGGGCTCACACGCTGGGAGCAGGAAACGGCGAGGCGCGCGTTGCGACGCGCGGGGTTTGTGGAAGAAAAACTCGTAGGCATGCCGGCAAAGCTCTGGTTTCGGGTGCGCCCCGAGGCGGTGTGGCGCGCGTTGCAAGCACACTCCGCCGCACTTCACCGATGACGGTGCGCAGGATCAGGCGTGAGAGACAGGAAATTTGACGCAATCGCAGGTGACGACACATGGGAATCCGCGAAACACAACAGAGATCTCGCGATTGTCTGGCCGCTGCTGGGCCGGCACATCGCCTTTCATCGTCGGCTCGTGGATCTGACGGCGAGTGTGAAGGCGGCGCTGTTGCTATCGCAGACGATTTACTGGACGCGGCACGGCAGAGACATCGCCAGTACCGGCGGGTGGTTTTTCAAGACAACTGAGCAGTGGAGAATGGAAACCGGGCTTTCAGCAAAGGAACAAATTACCGCACGCGAGGTGTTGCGCGAGCTGGCGATCCTCAACGAGCAGCGCATGGGCATACCGGCGAAGCTGCACTTTCGGCTTTGCATTGATCACCTCGGCACCTTGCTTGCCGATCGGATCGGCAGCGCTTCCGGTAGCTTGGACTGGGCCGACGGCGCCGTTGTAGCGGAACTGCTCGGGCCATCGCTGGCCTATCACCGCACGCTCGCCGGTATTGGAGGCGGTGTCCATGCGGGACTGCTGCTGTCACGTGCACTGCACCTGACGAGGCTTCAATCGAAAAGACAATTGGAGCAATGGATCTGCAACTCGGCGGCGCAGTGGACCGACCAGATCGGCCTCACACGTCGTGAACAAGAGACCGCGCGCAAAGAACTGGCGCGCGCCGGAGTGTGGGAGGAGTCGCTCACCGGAATTCCACCCCGGCTTGTCGCCCGCATCAGGCTGGATTGCCTGCTCGCGCTCCTTGGCGGCGATGAAAAGCCATCCGCTGATCGTATTGCCGTGCCGTGCTTGCCAGCCTGCGGCATTCCCGCATACAGGATTCCACAAAACGGCGAATCAAGATTGCGGGAACCCCACATCCTTGTTTCGCCGAAAGCGCCAAATCAGTTTCACCAAATCCGCCATCACAGTTCAGCCGAAAGCGCCAAGCTACATATACAAGGAAGTACAAGTGATTCAGTACAACCACTACACACGCTCGACGAGCGCCCCGATGCGGATAAGTCGCAGGGTGGTGGTGATCTGATCTTTCCAGACACGCTGCTCCCGGAAGAACGATCCTCGGCGCTTGTGCTGCTGCATCGCTGCGGCGATCAAGCGCAAGCATTGCTCGACGAACTGAGCGCACGAATGCAGGCGAAAGCCGTGCACACCAGCCCGATCGCGTACCTGCGCGGCTTAGTGAGGCGTGCCAATGCCGGCGAGTTCGTGCCGGAACTGGGACAGCGCGTTGCGGCTGCGAGACTCAGGCGCCAGGAGGAACTGATCCTGCGCCAGCAGCGCGACGTAGAGGAACAGCGCCTTGTTGCAGAGCGCGCAACACCGGAATTCCAGGCCAAGGTTGCCGCGCGCCGGGAGGAGATCCGGCGAATGCTCGACGTGTTGAAGTCCGGACGCCAGTCGGGGAAACGTTCATGAATGTCCAGCGCAACCGAGTGCCGAGCGGCGTGGCAGGCCGGCTGCTAGCACTAATGGGATGGACGCCCCCTTCCTAAACCGGCATCTGAGTGCCAAAGTGGAAACGCTAGTTAACCACTGAACGAAGGGAGCGTCCGAAATGAAGATTACAACGGTTGGGCTGGATTTGGCAAAGAACGTGATTCAGGCGCACGGAATCGATGAGCGAGGCAAGGTGGCGCTAAAGAAGCAGCTGAAGCGCGACCAGGTGTTGGCGGTTTTCGTCAAACTGGAGCCGTGTCTGATCGGCATGGAAGCATGCGGTAGCGCCCATTACTGGGCAAGGAAACTGACGGCACTCGGACACACAGTGAAGCTGATGGCACCGCAATTCGTGAAACCCTATGTCAAGACCAACAAGAACGATGCGGCCGACGCGGAAGCCGTCTGCGAAGCGGTACGCCGGCCGAACATGCGCTTCGTGCCCGTGAAGGACTCCGGGCAACAGGCAATCCTGTCGCTGCACCGGGCACGGCAAGGATTCGTAAAGGCACGAACGGCCCAAGCGAACCAGATCCGAGGCCTGCTGTTGGAGTTCGGCATCGTGATCCCGCAAGGCATCGGGCATATCGCCACACGCCTGCCAGAGATACTGGAGGATGGCGAGAACGACTTGCCGGGGCGGTTTCGCCAGTTGCTGCGGCGACTCGGGGAGCATCTGCAGGAGATGGACCGGCAAGTCAAAGAACTCGAGCATGAGATTACGCTGTGGCACCGAGAGAACGAAGCCAGTCGCAAGCTCGCACAAATGCCCGGCATCGGGCCGATCACGGCGAGTGCGCTGTCCGCCTCGGTGGGCGATGCGAAGTGCTTCAAGAATGGGCGTCAGATGGCGGCTTGGCTCGGGCTGGTGCCCAAGCATCAATCAACCGGCGGCAAAACGATGTTGCTCGGAATCAGCAAGCGCGGAGACCCGTATCTGCGCTCATTGCTCGTCCACGGAGCGAGATCGATGATTCGCCACGCGGAGGGCAAGACCGACCAGACCACCGTCTGGTTCGCACGGCTGCTTGCTCGGCGCAACAAGAACATCGCCGCCGTGGCCATTGCGAACAAGAACGCGCGGATCGCCTGGGCGCTGCTGGCACATGGCCGTGAGTTCCGGACTGATTATGCGTCGGCTGGCGCCGCCGCATAATCAGTCCGGATGTGTAACAGACTGGAGGCAACACGGAAATTTCACCGATTGCTCAAGTAATCATGACGTGATGGAAAGACAGGTCAGACCGCGGCTGGTCAAACCTTACTGTTAGCAAGAGCTTGCAGCTCGAAGCACTGATTAGGAACCGGCCGGCGCATCCCATCAGGGCCAGCGGAAATAACCGCACTAAAGACCGGATGTATGCATGCAATCTTTACCTTCTCGCCGTCATCGAATGAGTGCTTGGCAAAAGGGGGCGTCCATGTATGCTAACGCACCACCTCGTCCCGCGCCCAATCCGAAATGAAATCTATCGAGATGGAGTCTCCTATGGCAAAAACTGAAACAGCAGCGCGGCACGACCGCAGCGAGTTGGATGGCACGCCAGCCAATACCGCACCTTTTCCGGTAAGCCCCGACTCACCCTTCGCCGATGGTTACGACATCGCATCCGAGCGTGACGCTTTGGCAGATCTCGTGGTAGCCGAGAACCAGGATCAGGCCGATCCGCGCTGGGCTAGGTTCGTCGAACTGCGCGAGCGCGAAAGCGAGTTGCGCCGGAGTACGAAGGGCGAGACACGGCGCCCGGTGCCTGCCCCCGTCGTGGAGGTGCGGACAGCGAGTCGCGCCGTGAAGCTGGGCCAGCTCGCGGATGCCACGCCCGACACGATGACGCTGCACACCAAGGACGCCTATCGCATGTTCACCGGCCGTTCTGCAGATGCCGAAACCAAGGTGCCGCCCATTCCAGGAGCGAAGCGCTTTGCGGCCGTCCTCAAATCCATCTGGCACTTGTCCGCGAACGACAATCCGTATGCCGACTGGATTCTGATCCGGATGTATGAGGGGTTGGCCGTGATTCGTGCTCATCTGAGCCGCGTGATCACGGCACGCGAGGAAGCGATCGATCTCCTCAAACGCAAAGGGCTGTCGCTCTCCGTCATGGGTTCGCGCAGCCCCAAGACCGTGGAACTCGGGTTTCGCAGTCCCTACGGCTACGCCACGGCGGAGGTAATCGTCGAGTTCGACTACTACGTTCGAATGATCAAGACGCTCATTCAAAAGGACCGCATGAGTGACGAGGAGGGCAGGGTGGCGATTCGCGTCGTGGGCCGGGAGATGCGCGCACTGTTCCTCGAACCGATCCGCTGGGAACGGCACCTCCTTCGCGAGGAGATGCGTCAATTGAGTCGCAGCGATTTCCTGCCGGCAGCGAACGAGACAGCCCGGCAGCGCGTGCGTGCTGCAGTCGCTCTATTCGGCGAAGTGCCACGCAAGATATTCACGGGCGCAGAGACGCCGCGGCACTCGCGGCGTCGCGTGAAATTGACCGATGGCGAGCTGCGCCTTCTGGAGCAGGCATCGCTCACCGCGGCCGAAGTGCCGCAGCAACCCGACACGGAACTCCTGTGAGAACGCAATCGGTAGTCGGTGGTGCCAAGTCGTGTAGGCGCTATGACGACCGTGCTCTAACGGTTTCCCGTGAAACCTTACGCGACCAACGCGCGCGCCAAGGGCGGCGGCAAATGCTGGATCAATGAGTCAATCAACCAAACGGAGGGTGGTATGTCAAACGAGTTTCGTGGAACTGGCAATGTAGGTGATCAGCCGGTCTTGAAAACGGTCATGGTCGCAAAAGAGGAACGGCAGGTCGCCGAGCTTCGCGTGTTTTTCGACGAGTACCGCCAGGACGGCAGCGGTGGCCTGGAGCAGGCCGGCGGATTCTGGCTCGACGTCAACGTCTGGGGTGAACGACATGCAGCAGAAGTTGCACAGCTCGTGAAGAAGGGCGCGCGGGTGCATGTCATCGGGCGCCTCGCAGAGAGCAAGTGGATCGCGACCAAAACAGGCGAGGAGCATCGCGCGCTGTATCTGAACGCGGACCGTCTCTATCTGAGTCTCGCACGGCTCGCTGAGGCCAGGTTCAAGCCCCGGCGAGAGGCAACCGATGGGAGGGCATCGGCTTGAAGGAGGCAGCAACTACGACGGGGGCGGCCAGTGAGCCGGCGCTCTGTCCAAGCTCCGAAGAACTCCGGATGGTGCGCGCGATTGCACTGCTCGCGCTGCAGGAGGCGGCGCGCCACGGCGAGTATCGCGCGACCTTTCACGGGTTTCGTGTTCAGGCGTTGCGGAAGTGTTCGGCGCCGGGTTCCGAAGCCTTTGTCGAAGTGAATCTCTGCGTGAGCCTCGGGAAGACTGTTGTCGAGCGCAGCCTGGTGGCCGCGACCGATGCCGATGCAATGGAACCAAAACCGTGAACGACGGTCATCTGATTTGAATACGTGCTGCTCGACTCCATGCCGCATGGTGGGTGTCGCGCAGAAGCTTGTCAGGGTTTTACGTTGGCTGTGTCAGCCCGCTTGATGCTCGTTACGCATCGCCCTTCGCTCGCAAGAGCGCCGAAACCGGTCAGATCTCCTGAGAACCGGTGGCCGCAAGGCTTGGAGGTAGTTGTCAGTTGCTTTATCCCAGTCGGGGATTCCTATCCCCGGTCGGGGCATGGTCTCCCCATTTATTTTTCATGTGAAAAGGAGACCATCATGTCCGAGCAATCCCAGGCAACAAGTCAGTCGTCGTTCTTCA
>DAHVFK010000630.1 GCA_027317055.1 Betaproteobacteria bacterium
CGCTTCATTGATCAAAGCGCGGTCCCTGCAGCGAGCATCGGTATCCGACGTTGATGAGGCGTGGCTTGAGAGCACTTCACAGAAGCTACGGACGGCTTTGTTAGGCTACGGCTTGCAAGCCAAGATTCTGGGCACGCGTTTGACACCGAATGCTGCCCTGATTCGTAATTGCTCACCCTGGTTTGCTGACGCTGCCACCGGGTAACGCGACCGCCAGCGTCGTACGCAGATCGCCCAGCGTGGAGCGGCCGTTGGCTTTGGCGGTGCTGACGACGGAGCGGAAGGCGGCGTAGGTATCGGCGCCCCATTCCGAGCGGAACCCATTCGTCACCTTGCGGAAGATCACGCTTGGCCGCAGCGCGCGTTCGGAGACGTTGTTGGTTGGCGGCACCCCGCGGTCGGTCACGAACACGAACAGATGCTCGCGGTCGCGGGCGATGCGGCGACGCAGCTTCTCCGCCGTCTCGCCGCGTCGCGGCAGCGCCAGCACCCGGTCGAGCCTGCGGTCCAGATCGGCGCGATACTGCCGCAGCGTGGTGTCTTGCAGCGCCTCGCGTCGTCGGCCGATGGCAATCGCGCGCAGCAGCAGGCGCTTGAACGCCGCCGAGAAGCCGTCGTCGCCGCAGTCGATGGCGTATTGCGCGTCGCGCAGCAGATGCGCGAGGCAGACCTGCCACAGATCGGCATGCCCGCGCTGGCTGGCGAGGCTGTCGGACACCCAGACGCGCGGACGCATCCCGCCGAACAGCGCCCGCACCACGTCGGCACCGCGGCTGGGGCGGATGACGTGCAGCACCGCGACGGCGCTGACGAACACCCATTCCCAGCACGTCCTCTTCATCACCCGTACTGAGGTCTCGTCGGAGGCAATCACGTCCGACGTGGTGACCTGTGCCGCGATCACTGTCGCGGCGGCGGTCAGCGGTGCGCTGGCGCGAGCGAGCATGTTGCTGATCGCCCCTTCGCTGATCGACAGGGCGAAGATCTCGCCGATCAGCGTCCGCAGCCGTTCGAGGCCGATTGCCTGGGCGTAGTGCAGGTAGACCACCAGCGCCTCGATCGACTTGCCGAAGGGCGAGCCAGGCTCAAGCCCGGCGGGTGCGGCAGCGATGGCGCGCTCGCCGCAGCAAGCACAGCGACCACCGAACAGCCGCACCCGCGTCACATGGGGGCGGATCGGCGGCAGTTCGATGCGGTCGTAGACCATCTGCGGCGCCTGCGGCTCGGCGCACCACGCGGCAGCCGGTGCGGCAGCGCAGTGCGGGCAGGCGCCGAGCGTGGCGTCGACGATGCGGTCGGGGTTGGGCTCCAGCGCACGGGCGACGCCGGGGCGGCCCTTGCGCGGCGGCTTGTCGCCGGTCGGCTGATCGGACTTCTGGCCCTTCGACGGTGGCAGCGAAGAGTTCTCGGGGGTCTTCTTCGGCCGCTCGAACGTGGCCAGCCGCTTCTCCAATTCGGCGATCCGCGCCAGCGCCGCTTCCAGTTGCCCGACCAACGGCAGCAGCGACAGGATGAGGGCATCCTTCTCCGCGACGGTCAGCTTGCTGAGGTCGATGACGGGCGTCACGCGCAGGTTGAATCGAGTCGTCCGTGACCGCGTCAACCACCATTGCGATCAACCCAAGCCGACCGAGGCTTAGCCGGTCACACACCCCCCAGGTGAGCAATTACGGATGTCTGGCCGGCAATATTCGGAGTTCTGGGGTAATACCAACTCTCGCTAATTATGACTCGTCAGGGCTTCCCCGACGCGGGCTGCATCTGATTCGATGATGGCGAAGCGAGGAGTGTCGCCATGCCGATTGCGTTGCGGGACGATTTCGATGGGTCGCGGCTTCGGGCAGCGGCACGTGAGAGCAAGGACGCCGG
>DAHVFK010000631.1 GCA_027317055.1 Betaproteobacteria bacterium
GCACGAGGTGGTGAAGACCGTCTACGTCGAGACCGAATGGGATCCGCGCGATCCGCTCGGCGAGACGGCGTGGGTCGAGCGGCTGCGGCGCGCGACGGGCCTGCCGACGGTGATGGTGGCGCAGGCCTGGCTCGACCGCGACGATGCCGCCGTCGTGCTCGAGCGACAGGCGGCGTTCGCCTTCGTGCGCGGCGTGCGCCACAAGCCGCGCCGCGGGGCGATGCGCGATGCCCGCTGGCGCGCGGGCTACGCGCGGCTCACGCGCCACGGGCTGCGCTTCGACCTGCAGGCGCCGTGGACCGAGCTCGACGACGCGGCCGCGCTCTGCCGCGACTTTCCAGATACGACGCTGGTGCTCAACCATACCGGTCTGCCCACCGATCGCGGCGTTGAGGCGCTGGCCGGCTGGAAGCGCGCCCTGCGGACACTCGCCGCCTGCCCGAACGCCGCGATCAAGATCTCGGGCCTCGGTGTGCCCGGCGCACGCTGGAGCGCGGCGCTCAACCGCGAAGTGGTGCTGTCGGCGATCGACATCTTCGGCACGGCGCGCGCGATGTTCGCCAGCAACTTCCCGGTGGACAGCCTGTGCTCGACCTTTGACGAGATCTATTCCGGATTGCGCGAGATCGCCGGCTCATTTTCGGAGCTGGAGCAGCGCGCGCTGTTCCACGACAATGCAATTTGCATTTACGCCATGGAGTGACTCGCGCCATGAAGATCGTCCGCGTCGAAGCAGTTCCGCTCTCGATCCCGAGCCGCTATGGCGCCGATGCCTGGACGCTCGGCAGCGGCGGCTGGCAGGCGCTCGATTTCTGCCTGGTGCGCGTCGACACCGACGCCGGGCTCACCGGCTGGGGCGAGGCGTTCTCCTATTCATGCCGGCGCCCCGTCGTCGCGGCCGTCCACGACATGATCGCGCCCCTGGCGGTGGGGCACGACGCGGCGGACATCGCCGGGCTGCACGCGACGATCCAGCGGCGGCTGCACATCTTCGGCCGCTTCGGCATCGCGGCATTCGCGCTTTCGGGCCTTGATATCGCGCTCTGGGACATTGCCGGCAAGGCGGCCGGCAGGCCGCTGCACGCGCTGCTGGGCGGTGCGCGCCGCGAGCGGCTCGGGTGCTACGCGAGCCTGCTGCGCTACGCCGAGGGCGCGCTCGCCGCGCGCTACTGCGAGCAGGCGCTCGACGAAGGCTTCGGCGCGATCAAGCTGCACGAGGTGAGCGAGCCGGTGATCGCGGCGGCGCGCGCCGCGGTGCCGCGCGACACCGCGCTGCTGCTGGACGTCAACTGCGAGTGGAGCGTCGAGGCGGCGATCGCGGTCGGAAAGCGCCTCGCGCCGCTGGGCCTGGAGTGGTTCGAGGAGCCGGTGTTCCCGCCCGAGGACGGCGCCGGCCTGCGCGCGGTGGGCGAGGCCTGCGGCATCCCGATCGCGGCGGGCGAGAACTGCTGCTTCGCGACCCAGTTCGCCGCGCTGTTCGAGGCGCGCGCGGTGCAGATCGCTCAGCCCTCGGTCACCAAGGTCGGCGGCATCACCGAATTCCGGCGCGTGGCGGCGCTGGCTGCGCAACACGGGGTCCGGCTCGCGCCGCACTCGCCGTACTTCGGCCCCGGCGCGCTCGCCACGCTGCATCTGCTTGCGACACTCGAGGCAAGCGAGCGCTTCGAATATTTTTACCTGTGGGCCGGGGCCTCTCTTTATGGCGCGGTGCTCGCGCCCGAGCGCGGCGAGCTGCCGGTGCCCCGGGGCCCCGGCCTGGGCGCCGACCCCGATGCGGAAGTCATCCGCCGCTACCGCGTGGATTGAAGCGCCGCGGCGAGAGCATCGCGCCGCAATTCAGTCGGCGTAGCCCGGATT
>DAHVFK010000632.1 GCA_027317055.1 Betaproteobacteria bacterium
GGCCATCGACGCGCACCTGGTCGCGAACCCGTCCCGGACCCTCCTCATCAAGGTCAAGGGCGACTCGATGATCGACGCCGGGATCCTCGACGGCGACACCGTGGTGGTCGAGAAGCGCGCCAGCGCGGACATCGGCGACATCGTGGTCGCGATCCTCGACAACGAATTTACGCTGAAGCGCCTCGCGCGCGACAAAGGCCGCATCGTCCTGCGGCCCGAGAACAAGGCCTACCCCGTCATTCGTCCCAAGGACGGTCTGGAGATCTTCGGGGTGGTGGTGGGGCAGTTCCGCAGCTACCGCTAGCGCAAGAGAAAAGGGGTCTGACCCCATTTTCCTCTACTTCAGCAGCGCCTCGACCTCAGCCAGCAGCACGGGCACTTCCTCTTCGATGGTGCTCCAGACGATCCGGTGATCGATCAAGTCGTACCCGTGAGTGAGCACGTTGCGGAAATCTACGATCCGCCGGTGCTTGGTGATGCGGCGCGCCGCCCCCGGATCGAGCTGCGCCAGGCGATTCACCGCCTCGCCGATGATTTCGAAATTGCGCTCGATCGCCTGCCTCAGCAGGCGTTCGCTCCGGTAGTCCTCGAGCGTCTTGGACGCCGTGACCTCGCGAATGAAGGCCGCGGCATCCCGGATGTCCTCAAGCAGTTTGGGAGTCTTCGGCTGCATACACGAGCCGTCGCGACCGGTTGACCGCCTCGATGAAGTAGCGATTTTGCAGGGAGCCGGTCGTCACCAGATCGACGCGGCGGCCGTAAAGCGCCTCGAGCGACTCCTTCAGGCCGAAATAGCGGTCGAACAGCCGCGATGGGTCGGCGTCGAATTCCACCAGGAAGTCGAGGTCGCTGCGCTGCGGGTCGAACGCATCGCCCGCCGCGGAGCCGAACAGCTCCAGCCGTGCCACGCCGTAACGGCGGCAGAGGTCCGGAATTTCGGCGAGATGCGAATCGAGAACGCTTGCCATGATGGCGTAGATTATGCCACCCGCGCCATGTCCGGGCCCGGCTACTCGTCCGCCCCGCGGTGCCCGGTCGCCTCTTCGTCGACCCAGTCCTCCTCTTGCCACGACATGCCCTTGCGGCCCGGCACCTTGCGCGTCGGCCCGGCGCGGTAGAGCGGGCACGACTTCGGCCCGTAGCAGAACGTCTCGAAGCGGTGCTCGCGCACCTCGGGCTTCCACTGGTCGATCACCATCTCGACCGCCATGCGGCAGCCCCAGATGCAGCTCCCGCACTTCGCCTCGTAGGTACGCACGTCGAGCCTGCGGTGCCCGCGCGCGCGGTAGACCTCGAGCGCCGGCGGCACGCCGCGCCACGGCGGTCCCGGCGCGGCCTCCCCGACCGCGCGGCCGGCGAGCTTCAGCGCGCTCGCCTTGTACAGGTCGGCCGTCTCGCGCTCGCGGTCGGCAACCGGATGCGCCGCGCCCGAGACCCGGTCCCCGGCGCGGAACGCGTGCTTCGCCTGCGCGCCCGGCCCGATGCGCACCGAGAACTCGCGCGCCTCGCCGCCCGCCTCGCCGCGCAGAAAAAGCACGAAGCCGAGGTACGAATGCTGACGCTGGTCGAACGAGCGCCCGAGGTCGATGCGCGGCTGCACGCCCAGCACCTCGCCGGACCAGGCAAGCTTGGGTGCGGCTGCGCGCTGTTCCCGTTCAGTGGCCATCCCAGCCGAAGAAAATGGGGTCTGACCCCATTTTCCCGTACAAATTGCCTCCGGCAACGCCCGGGGCCTACTTGGCGAGCTTGCGGATCGCCTCCAGCTCGAGCGTCCCCTTCGCCCCCCAGCCGCGCGTGCCTGCCGCCACCGCCGGGCGGAACTTCTCGTACAGCGAATACGCCTCCCCCGCGAG
>DAHVFK010000633.1 GCA_027317055.1 Betaproteobacteria bacterium
CCGCTCAAGTTCACCGTCGCCGAGGCGCAGAAGGTCTGGCTGTGCGGCTGCAAGCACAGCGGCGGCAAGCCGTTCTGCGACGGCACCCACTCCAAGCTCTAGCGCCGGCGGCCCGCGGCCGCTACAGCACTTCGGCCGCGTGGTCGGCCAGGCGCGAGCGCTCGCCGCGCGCGAGCGTGATCTGCCCGGCGTGAGCCCAGCCCTTCATCCGGTCGACGACGTAGGTCAGGCCCGAGCTGCCCTCGGTAAGATAGGGCGTGTCGATCTGCGCGATGTTGCCGAGCAGCACCACCTTGGTGCCCGGGCCGGCGCGCGTCACCAGCGTCTTCATCTGCTTGGGCGTGAGGTTCTGCGCCTCGTCGATGATGAGCCACTTCTTGATGAAGGTGCGTCCGCGCATGAAATTGAGCGACTTGACCTTGATGCGCGAGCGCACCAGGTCGCGCGTCGCGGCGCGGCCCCATTCGCTGCCGGGCTCTTCGGAGGCGTTCAGCACGTCGAGGTTGTCCTCCAGCGCGCCCATCCAGGGCTGCATCTTCTCCTCTTCGGTGCCGGGCAGGAAGCCGATGTCGTCGCCCAGCGGCACCGTGACGCGGGTCATGATGATCTCGGTGTAGCGCTTGTCGTCCAGCGCCTGGGTCAGCCCCGCGGCGAGCCCGAGCAGCGTCTTGCCGGTGCCGGCCTGGCCGAGCAGCGAGACGAAGTCGATCGCCGGGTTCATCAGCAGGTTGAGGGCGAAGTTCTGCTCCCGGTTGCGCGCGGTGATGCCCCAGACCGAGTTCTTGGCGTGCGTGTAGTCGCGCAGCGTCTCGAGCACCGCCGTGCGCCCGGATTTCTCCTTCACCAGCGCGTACAGCGGGCGCTCGCCCGACTCGTCGTAGACGAACTCGTTGAGCTCGAACTGCGGCACCAGCGGGCCGCGGATGCGGTAGTAGGTGTGGCCTTCCTTCTTCCACGACTCCATGTCGCGGCCGTGGCTGTCCCAGAAGTCGGGCGGGAGCTTGCGCACCCCCGTGTACAGCAGGTCGGTGTCCTCGAGCACCTTGTCGTTGAAGTAATCCTCCGCGGCGAGGGCGAGGGCGCGCGCCTTGATGCGCATGTTGATGTCTTTCGACACCAGCACCACGTCTCGCTGCGGCTCGCGCGCGTGCAGGTGGCGCACTACCGACAGGATCTGGTTGTCGGTCTTGCCGATCGGCAGGGTCGCCGGCAGCTCGCCGTTGATCGCCTCGGTCTGCAGGAACAGGCGCCCTCCCGTCGGCGCCCCCTCGGGCGTGCGGATCGGCAGCCCGGCCTTGATGTCGCCCTTCGCGTGCGAGACCACGTCGTCCAGGAAGCGGCTCGCCTGGCGCGCGTTGCGCGCCACGTCCGAGAGCCCCTTCTTGTTGCTGTCGAGCTCCTCCAGGGTGCCCATCGGCAGGTAGATGTCGTGCTCCTCGAAGCGGAACAGGCTGGCGGGGTCGTGCATCAGGACGTTGGTGTCCAGCACGAACAGCTTCTTCGTCTTGGGTTTGCGGGAACTGCGGGAGCGCTTCGGCATTGCTTCGTGAACGGAGGATTCGGCCGTGTCGGCCGGTTCGACATCATAGGGCTTTAACAAAGTTCAATACCTCCTCTGCGTAGCCTGGAACCTTCAGCTTGACGACGCCAAACTGCGCGCACACGGTCTCCTCGGCGTCGGACAGGAGATCGAAGGGGAACTTCATCCTCGTCTTGAACAGCCCGTGCAACTTCACCGAGTCGCGCGAGATGGCGTAGATCTCGAATCCGGCGCGCACGAATTCGCGCCGGCGGTCGCGGAAGTCCGCGCCCTCGGTGCTGCAGCCGGGGGTGTTGTCCTTGGGGTAGAAGT
>DAHVFK010000634.1 GCA_027317055.1 Betaproteobacteria bacterium
GTCGAGATCCTGGAGAACATTCCCGAGGAGCGGGTCTCGATCTACAAGCAGGGCGACTGGATGGACCTGTGCCGCGGGCCGCACGTGCCCTCGACCCGCTATATCCGGGCCTTCAAGCTGACCAGCGTGGCGGGCGCGTACTGGCGCGGCGACGAGCACAACGCGATGCTCTCGCGGATCTACGGGACCTCGTTCGCGACCAAAGAGGCGCTCGAGGAGCATCTCCAGCTGATCGAGCTGGCGCGCACCCGCGACCATCGCAAGCTCGGCCGCGAGATGGGACTGTTTCTGTTCGACCCGATCTCGCCGGGGTCGCCCTTTTTCCTACCGAAAGGCGCAATTATCTACGGCGCGCTGGTCGACTACATGCGCCGGCTCTACCGCCGCTACGGCTTCGACGAAGTGATCACGCCGCAGGTCTTCAAGAACGAGTTGTGGCACACCTCGGGCCATTGGGAAAATTTCCGCGAGAACATGTTTTTGACCAACGACCGCGAGGGCGAGGCGGGCGCCGAGGTCGACGCCGGCTCCGACGGCTGGCGCAAGGGCTACGCCTTCAAGCCGATGAACTGCCCGGGCCATACGTTTGTCTATCGCGCGGAGAAGCGATCGTACCGCGACCTCCCGCTGCGTATCGCGGATTTCGGCCGGCTGCATCGCGCCGAGCGTTCAGGCGCCTTGCACGGGCTGACCCGCGTGCGCACGATGGCCCAGGATGACGCGCATGTCTTCTGCGCGCCCGAGCAGGTCGCCGAAGAGATCGATCTGAACTTGAGAATGGTGCGCGATGTCTACACGGCGCTGGGTTTCGAGCGGCTCGAATCCAGAGTCGCGACGATGCCCGAGAAGCATCTCGGCACCGCCGAGACGTGGCGCGCGAATGAGGCCGTGCTGGGCGCCGCGCTCGATCGCAACGGCCTGCCGTGGGAGGAGAATCCCGGCGAGGGTGCATTCTACGGTCCCAAGATCGAGATCTATGTGCCCGACGCGCTCAAGCGCAAATGGCAGCTCGCGACGATCCAGCTCGACTACAACATGCCCGAGCGCTTCGACCTGACCTACACGACCAGCGCCGGAAGCGAGGCGCGTCCGGTGATGATCCATCGCGCGATTCTGGGCTCGCTCGAGCGCTTTATCGGCGTGCTCATCGAGCATACCGGCGGCGTGCTGCCGATGTGGCTCGCGCCCGAGCAGGTGCGCGTGCTCTCGCTCAGCGAAAAGGTCGAGGACTACGCGGCGGAAGTCGCCGCGCTAATCAAGGCCGAGGGTTGGCGCGCGAGCGCCGATTTGCGCAACGAGAAGCTCGGCTTCAAGGTGCGCGAGGCCGAGTTGGCCAAGGTTCCGTTTATGGTCGTGGTGGGCGAGCGCGAGGCGGCGGCGCGCGAGGTTTCGCTGCGCCTGCTGCGCGGGGCCAAGGGCCAGACGCTCGGGCTGGCGGCGCTGCTTGCGCTGCTCAAGGCGGAGCCGGTTCCGGCATAAGCGATCTTGACTTTATTCCTGAAGCCGTTTTGAGCTAATTTAGATAGCCCGCGCGCCGGCGGAATTCGCCGCGGCCACGGATCGACGCGCCCCGGGCGCATTATTAGGTACTCGGCCGCAAGGTTGAGGGAGGTGGCTTATCCGTAGAGATTTTCGTACCCCGCCGTCGAGGGAACCGGCCGTTCGCACCAATAATCTGATTCGGGCCACCGAAGTTCGCGTGATCGACGCCGACGGTAGCCAGGTCGGCGTGCTGAATATCCGCGACGCGCTCAAAGTGGCTGAAAGCCGCGGCCTTGATCTGGTCGAAGTGGCGCCTACCGCCAATCCGCCGGTCTGCCGCATCACGGACTTCGACAAATACCGCTACGC
>DAHVFK010000635.1 GCA_027317055.1 Betaproteobacteria bacterium
TGAATTATGCGATCGCACCGCGGCTGGGATGGCTGTCGGAAATCTAGCTGCCGCGGATAGAGGCGGAATGGAATTCCGCCCTACCGGCCTTGCGGGTTCCGAACGCAGGGTGGACCACTGTCCCACCTCTTAGGGCCCGTCAGACAATATCTGAATCGGATTGAGCCGGGCGGCGCGAGGGGGATTCCCCGGTCACGGAACGGCTTTGTAGCGTGGCGGGATGGTTGATCACACTGCCATTCGAGAGCGCTATGACGTCCTGTCGCCACACCTTGACGAGCGTGGGCGGCGGTCATTTGCAGCAGGCGAGGCGCGTGCGGCGGGGTATGGTGGGATCGCGGCGGTCTGCCAGGCGACTGGCATCGCGGCCAGCACGATCGGCCGTGGCCTCAAGGAGCTTGCCCGCGGCTCCGACGTGGCGCCGCATCGCGTTCGCCGTCCTGGCGGCGGACGCAAGGCGCTGGTTGTCAAGGACGCGACGCTGCTCGACGACTTGCTTGCGCTGGTCTCGCCGAGCGAACGCGGCGACCCGATGTCGCCTTTGCGCTGGACATGCAAGAGCCTGCGCCGCCTCGCCGCGGAACTGGCGGCGCGGGGGCACCAGATCAGCCACACGGTGGTGGGGGAGTTGCTCAAGCAGCAGAAGTTCAGCCTGCAGGCGAACAGCAAGACCCGCGAGGGGGACTGCCACCCCGATCGCGACGCGCAGTTCGCCCACATCAACGCGAGCGTGACGCAGGCACTGAACGAGCAGCAGCCGGTGATTTCGGTGGACACGAAGAAGAAGGAACTCGTGGGAGACTTCAAGAACGCCGGACGGGAATGGCGCCCGCAAGGCGCGCCCGAGGAAGTCCGCGTGCATGATTTCCTGATCAAGGAATTTGGCCGGGCAGTGCCGTATGGCATCTACGATCTCGCCGCCAATGCCGGATGGGTCAGCGTCGGCATCGACCATGACACCGCCGCTTTCGCGGTGCAGACGATCCGGACCTGGTGGCGCAGCGTCGGAGCAAAACGCTATCCCGCTGCAAAACGCCTGACGATCACGGCTGACGGAGGCGGCAGCAACGGCTCGCGTCTGCGGCTGTGGAAGCGCGAACTGCAGGCGTTGGCTAATGAACTCGGCATCGATATCAGCGTCCACCACTTTCCACCGGGCACCAGCAAGTGGAACAGGATCGAGCATCGACTGTTCTCGTTCATCAGCATGAACTGGCGCGCCAAGCCGCTGGTCAGTTACCGCGTTATCGTCGATCTCATCAGCGCGACAACCACCGACACGGGCCTGACCGTCCGCTGCGAACTCGACACCAACGCCTACCCCAAGGGCATCACTGTCCCGGACGAAGAGATGGACGCCATCACCATCACGCACGACGAATTCCGCGGCGAATGGAACTACACCATCCGTCCTGCGCAACCACCAATTCAAAGCGGTTAATGTCTTACAAGCCCTTAGAGCAGTTTCAGGCAGGCTGTCACCGCCGTCATTGCGAGCCGCCGCTTGGCGGCGCGGCAATCCAGGACCGCGGCACGGTGCGGCGGACCTGGATTGCTTGCTCGCTGCGCTCCTCGCAATGACGATGATGGTGCATTGGTGACACAGTCGGTCAGCTTGAAAACGCTCTAGGCGACCTCCACCACGATGCGCCCGCGCACCTCGCCGGCCAGAATCCTTGGCGCGAGGCCGAGCACCTCATCCAGCCGCACCGTCTGCGTCATCGACGCGAGCCGGTCCTGGTTCAGCTCGTCCGCCAGCCGCCGCCACGCCTGCTCGCGCAGCGAGCGCGGGCAGGTGACGCTGTTGACGCCCAGCAGCGACACGCCGCGCAGGATGAACGGGGCG
>DAHVFK010000636.1 GCA_027317055.1 Betaproteobacteria bacterium
ATTGTGCAGGCGGCGGGAATTTCGGGTGGACTCGAGTCCGATCTGTTCGAGGCGCTGCAGAAGAAGGATCTGCCGGCGCTGCGGGAGCTCGCGCGCGGGCTCGACAAGCGCACGCGCGAGGCGCTCACGCTGCTGCCCGAGCTGTACGGCGCGCGCGAGGTGCTCGCGCTTGCGGCGCGCAGGCTGCCCGCCATCCCGGCGCTCAGGCGCGCGCTGGCGACGCTGCGCGCGCTTGCTGACGCGAGCGTCCTGACGGCGAGCTTCGATCTCGCCGAGCTGCGCGGCTACCACTATCACTCCGGCGTCGTGTTCGATGCCTATTGCGAGGGCGTCGGCGGCGCGGTCGCGCGCGGCGGGCGCTACGACGAAGTCGGCAAGGCGTTCGGTCGGCCGCGCCCGGCGACCGGCTTCTCGATCGACCTGCGCGAGCTGGCCGGGGCCGCGGCGCCGCTGTCCGCGCGCGAGCCGATCCTCGCGCCCTGCGCCAACGGAAAATCGAAGCTGACGGCCAAGGTCGAGGCGCTGCGGCGCGCGGGCGAGGTCGTGATCGAGGAGCTGCCGGGGCACGCGCGCCACCGCAAGGAGCTGGGCTGCACCAGGCAGCTGGTGCAAAGGCGCGGCGCATGGGTCGTCAAGCGGATCGGGAAAACAAAGTGAGCGCGAGAAACGTAGTCGTCATCGGCACGCAGTGGGGCGACGAAGGCAAAGGCAAGATCGTCGACTGGCTGACCAACCACACCCAGGGCGTGGTGCGCTTCCAGGGCGGGCACAACGCCGGGCACACGCTGGTGATCGGCGGAAAGAAGACGGTGCTGCACCTGATCCCGTCGGGCATTCTGCGCGAGGGCGTCGAGTGCTATATCGGCAACGGGGTGGTGCTCTCGCCGCAGGCGCTGGTGCACGAGATGGACGAGCTCGAGGCGGCCGGGGTGCAGGTTGCCGCGCGGCTGCACATCTCCGAGGCCTGCCCGCTGATCCTCGCCTACCACGTCGCGCTCGACCAGGCGCGCGAGGCGGCGAAGGGCACGCAGAAGATCGGCACCACCGGACGCGGCATCGGCCCGGCCTACGAGGACAAGGTGGCGCGGCGCGCGATCCGGCTGCAGGACCTGTTCAAGCCTGTGCGCTTCGCCGAGAAGCTCGAGCAGCTGCTCGACTTCCACAACTTCGTCCTGAGCCGCTACTACAAGCAGCCGGAAGTGGACTTCAAGAAGACGCTGGACGAGTCGCTCGCGCTCGCGCCGCGCCTGGCGCCGCTGGTGGCCGACGTGCCGCGCGCGCTGTACGACGCCAACCGCGCGGGCAAGAACCTGCTGTTCGAGGGCGCGCAGGGCAGTCTGCTCGACATCGATCACGGCACCTATCCGTTCGTCACCTCGTCGAACTGCGTCGCGGGCGCCGCGGCCGCCGGCGCGGGCATCGGACCGCAGCAGCTGCACTACGTGCTCGGCATCACCAAGGCCTACACCACGCGGGTCGGCGGCGGGCCGTTTCCGACCGAGCTCACCGATGACGTCGGGCGCTACCTGGCGACCCGCGGCGCGGAGTTCGGCGCCACCACCGGGCGCGCGCGCCGCTGCGGCTGGTTCGACGCCGCGCTGCTCAAGCGCTCGATCCAGCTCAACGGCGTCTCGGGACTGTGCATCACCAAGCTCGACGTGCTCGACGGCGTCGAAGCGGTCAAGATCTGCGTCGGCTACGAGGTCGAGGGCACGCTGAGCGACATCTTGCCGGTGGGCGCGGAGGAACTGGCGCGCTGCGTGCCCGTGTACGAGGATATGGCGGGCTGGATGGAGAGCACGGTCGGCGTCAAGCGCCACGACAGTCTGCCCAAGGC
>DAHVFK010000637.1 GCA_027317055.1 Betaproteobacteria bacterium
CCCAGCGCTTGCGGCACGACTGTCCTGGCGATGAGACGATGCAAATCAGCCACGAGGCGATCTACCAGGCACTCTATCTGCAAGGCCGCGGTGCGCTGCGGCGCGAGTTGACCGCCTGCTTGCGCACGGGTCGAGCGCTCCGCGTTCCTCGGGCGCGCACACGCGGTCGTGGCAAATCCTTCGTTGGCCCCGAAGTGATGATCAGCGAGCGCCCCGCCGAAGCGGACGACTGAAGCTGCCCCGCTTTCGTGGACGGTTATGGACTTGGGTGATTACGGCTCCCGGTGCAACTTCTCCTCATAGGAAATCGGCGACAGATAGCCGAGCGCGGAGTGCAGCCGCGCCGGGTTGTACCAGCCCTCGATGAAGCGGAAGACCGTCATGCGGGCCTCGGCCTGCGAGTTGAACCGACGGCGTGCCAGCAGCTCGCACTCCAGCGTCGCGAAGAAGCACTCGCACATGGCGTTGTCATACGCATCGCCGACCGATCCCATCGATGGCCGCACCCCCGCTTCCCGGCAGCGGCCGCCAAACGCGAGCGATGTATATTGGCTACCCTGGTCGCTGTGGTGGATCACGTCCGTCGGCCGCCGTTGCCCGATCGCCATGCCGAGCGCGTCCAGCACCAGCTCGGTCCGCAGATGGTTGGCCATCGTCCAGCCGACGATGCGGCGGCTGAACGCATCCAGCACCATCGCCTCTCGGCGATCCGTCTGCGAAGCAGCCGGTGGCGAAGCCACCGGAGGGGCCAAATACAGGAAGCCGGCAGCAGTCGGGATGAACGTGATGTCGGCGACCCAGAGCTGGTTCGGGCGGTCGGCGGTGAAGTTCCGGTCTACCAAGTCCGGCGCAGGCCGGGCCTCCCTGTCGCGCCGCGTCGTCGTGACCGTGCCGTGGCGCCGGCTGACGCCCACGATCCCGGCTGCACGCATCAGCCGGGCAATGCGCTTGCGTCCATGCTTCTTCCCTCCCGCCCGCAACTCGGCATGGACGCGTGGAACGCCGTAGGTCTCGTGCGACGTGATGTGGATCGTCCTGATCCGCTTCAGCAGCGCCGCGTTCGCCGCAGCGCGGGCCGACGGCGAACGACGCAGCCACGCATAGTAGCCCGCCTTCGACACGCCGAGCACGCGTGCCATGGTCGCAATCGGGAAGGAGGCCTGGTGCGCGCTCATGAACCGGAAGACCCGGACGGTATCGTTCCGGTCTCCTGGGCGAACCAGGCCGCCGCTTTTGACAGGATCTCGCGCTCCTGCCGCAGCTGGCGATTCTCGCGGCGCAGCCGGGCCAGTTCGGCTCGCTCCGCCTCCGGTAGCCCATCATCGCGCCGGCCGGCATCACGCTCGGCTTGGCGCACCCAATTCCAGATCGCCTGCGCCGTCGGCTCGAACTCGCGCGACAGCTCCTCCGGCGTCCGGCCGGATCGGACCAGTTCGACCAATTGCCGCCGGAACTCCGGCGCGTATGGCGGGTGACTCCTCGGCATCGCAACACCTCCTTCTCAAGTGGAAAGGTGTCCACGAAACCGGGTCAACTCCAGCGATTCACCTCGCCGCAAGCGCCGTTTGGCTCAATTGACGACAAGCCCTAGTTTCAAAAGTGTTGAATTTCGGTCAACGGCTCCTGTCCCAGAACGTCCGCTCCCCACCAAGGTGAGACGCCACGCCGCTTGACGCCGCACCCCCCGCCGCGCCATATCGCGCCTTCCGCCGGTCCGCGAGTGTTCGCGCACCGGCGCGTTTGACGTTGCACAAGGATAGACCGCTCCGTGTTCGAGGCCCTTTCCGGCAAGCTGACTGGCGTGTTCGACCGGCTGCGCCGCCGCGGCGCGCTGT
>DAHVFK010000638.1 GCA_027317055.1 Betaproteobacteria bacterium
TGCAGGTAGAGCACCAGCGGGGGACCGGACATGCTGGTTGAGGTGCTCAGCAGGCCGCTGAGGAAACCAGCGCCTGCGTCGACCAGGGGGCTCTTCGTAGCGACGCGGTAGCCCTTCCAATAGGAAAGGGCGGCGACGAGGATCGTAACGGCGATCAGCGCGCTCAGCATACCCGGCTCCACAAGGATAAGGACGAGAATCCCCACCGGCATGCCTGCCGCCGCCGTGACGAACAACAGCGCGCCCAGGCCCCATGACACCGATGCGCGGGCGTTCGAAAGCGTCAGCGCGCTGGTGATGAGCCCCATGAGTGTGGCTGTTACTACGGCCTGTTTGGCACCAATGACAAGCGCTAATGGTGGCACGATGAGAAGGTTGAAGCCAAAGCCGCTGACTGACTGAGAAAACGATGCAGCAACGGCGAGGATCTCCACAAGCGCGAGCTGTGTATGGCTCATAGAGCTTCAACTTTCGACGGCTTGGAAGGAGCTTGGGCGGTCGGCAGTCTCCGCTCCGCGCATCCGGGACACTCGTTGCGGCCGTGCCGGTGAGTGACGCCGGGGTGCAGATCCAGGGGGTGCCGGGCGTCGCCGCGTCTTCGGCGCGTAAGGCGCCTGTCGTCCATCAGCGCAATGTCCGTCCGATTGAGGATGTGAAGATCACACGCTTGCGGCAGCACGCACGCCGTGTCAGGCACGCGGCAGGCCCAGGCCGCGTTGGGCGATAACGTTTCGTTGAATTTCCGCCGCGCCCTGGCCGATCGTGTGGCGGATAGAGTCGACGTAGAGCGAGCCCCAGGCCATTTCAGATGAGTTTTCAGCATCCCCGGTGTGGGGATCCGCCAGCACGCCCCACATGCCGTTTGCGTTGAGCGCCGTGTTCGTCACCTGTTGTATGGTCTCGGTGACTGTCAGCTTTGCGATGGAAACTTCGTAGTTCGGGAGTTCGCCGACACTCTGAAGGGCGGCTACGCGTTGCGACAGCAATTTACCGACCTGCGCGCGCACCGCGGCGTCGGCCAGCCGCGCGCGTCGGGAGGGTGTGTTCGAGAGGTGGTTGTCCTCGTTGCGACTGCGAGCCTCGTTGAGTGCGCGGTCCAGCGTGCGGCGGAGGAATGCATAGCGCGCGATCCCCGAACGCTCAAAGTCCATCGCGGCGGCGTTGACATACCATCCGCGACCCTCTCCGCCAACAAGACTGTCTGCAGAGACTCGGACATCGCTAAGGAAGACTTCGTTGAATTCGTGCCGCCCCTGGAGGTCGATCAGTGGCCGTACCGATACACCGGGCGCATCGAGTGGCACGACCAGGATTGAGAGTCCGCGATGCTTCGGGGCAGCAAGATCGGTCCGCACAACCGTCCAGAGCAAGTCGGAAAAGTGCGCACCACTGGTGAATCGCTTTCGGCCGTCGACGATCCAGTCGTCGCCGCTTCGGACAGCAAATGTTTCGGCCGATGCCAGGTCCGATCCCGCATTCGGCTCAGAAAGGCCCATCGCGAATGAGATCTCACCGGAGGCGATGCGGGGCAGGAAGCGCTGCTTCTGGCTCTCACTTCCGAACAGCATGATGGCAGGCCCCACCTGCTGGACCGCGCGTCGGTGGTGCTCGATGGGCGCGCCTGCCAGCGTCATCTCCTCCATGTAGATCATCTGCTCGAAGTAGCCGCGGCCCTGGCCGCCGTACTCCTCCGGCCACGCGATCGCGAGCCAGCCGCGCTCGGCGGCCGCGTGCGAGAACTCGGGCGACGACTCGGGGCTGCCCTGCGCGCGCTGGCGATCCCGGAACTCGGGCGTGAGCGTCTCGGCGAGGAACCGACGCACCTCCGTG
>DAHVFK010000639.1 GCA_027317055.1 Betaproteobacteria bacterium
CGCACGATCTGCTTCGCGTCGAGCGACGGCGGAATGAACACCTCGGCAAGACTCATGTGAGCGTCGCTCCCGGCGGCGAATCCGGCCGCAGTTTCGATTCTTAGTCGTTATCCCGTTATCCTATCCCCGAATCGTGCCCGCGCGGGCGAGTTGCTCGATTTCGGCTTGCTCGAGCCCGAGCTCGCGCAGGATCTCGGCGCCGTGCTCGCCCGCGCGCGGTGCGGGGCGCAGGGCCCAGGCACGGTCGGCGCCGGGCATGCGGGCCACGGGCAGCACGCCGTAAGGCGGCTGCTCGAGCGCGGCGAAGGCGCGCAGGTGCTGCGCCTGAGGCGAAGCGACGAAGGCCGGGTAGTCGGCGATCTCGGCGAACAAGGCGTCGGCGGCGGCGAGCTTGTCGACCCAGTGGGCAGTGGTCTGTTCCGCCAGGCGGCGGCCGACCTCGTCGTTGACGAAGGCGGCGTGCTTCTTGCGCTCGGCGGGGTCGGTGAAGCGCGGGTCGTCGATCCAGGATTCGAGGCCGAGCACGCGCATCGCGGCGCGAAAGTGCCCTTCGGTGACTGCGGACAGGGAAATGTGCCCGTCGCGGGTGCGGAACACGCCGGCGGGCACTGTGTTCGGCGGCGGGGCCGAGCCCTGGAAAATCCGGTTCTCGACGATCTGCGCGGCCTGGAACGCGGCAGCGCTCTCCAGCAGCGATAGCCGGAGATGTCGGCCCTGGCCGTCCCGACTGCGGGCGTAAAGCGCGGCGCCCACCGCCTGCGCGGCGTAGACCGCGGTGACGGTGTCCGGGATCAGCAGCGGCATGCGGCGCGGGGTGCCGTCGTGGTCGCGATTGCGGTGCGCCATGCCGGTGATGGACTGCAGGATCGAGTCGGTGCCGGCCTTCTGCGCCGCGGGCCCGTCGGCGCCGAAGCCGGTGATCGAGACGTACACCACGGCCGGGTTGGCGGCCGCGATCGCGCCGTAGCCCAGGCCCAGGCGCTCGATCACGCCGGGACGGTTGTTCTCCACCACGACGTCGGCGCGCGCGGCCATGCCGAGCAGCAGGTCGCGGCCGGCGGGCTGCTGCGCGTCGACCACGATCGAGCGCTTGCCCAGGTTGCCGGCGATCGCAAGCGGGGTCATGCCGTCGCGCCCGCCGCCCGCGTTCCTGACCCAATCGCCGCCGGGCGGCTCGACCTTGATCACGTCCGCGCCCTGCTGCGCGAGCAGGCTGGCGCAGTAGGGGCCGGCGATGCCCTGCGACAGGTCGAGAACTTTCAGGCCTGCGTAGGGCGGCGCGGCGCTCATGCGGGCTCGATCGAGTCCTCGGCCAGACCGGTGTATTCGCGCAGGGCGTGGAAGGCGATTTTCGGCCAGCGCTCCTGCGCGACCTCCACCTCGGCCCGCATCGAGGCGAGGAAGGCCGGCACCCCGCCCGCGTCGTAGGCCATGCGGTGCGCGTTGGCCTCGACGAAGCGCTTGAGCTCCGCCGCGTCATCCGACGAGACCCAGCGCGCGGCGACGTAGTTCGCCGGCAGCAGCCGGATCTCGGCGCCGTACTCGTGCGCCAGGCGGTGCGCCACGACCTCGAACTGCAGCGTGCCGACCGCGCCGAGCACGGGCGCGCCGCCGCCGACCGGGTGGTAGACCTGGATCGCGCCTTCCTCGCCCAGCTGCGCCAGGCCGGCGCGCAGCTGCTTGGTTTTCATCGGCGTCACCAGCTCGGCGCGCCGGAACTGCTCGGGCGCGAAGAACGGCAGCCCGGTGAACTGCAGCCGCTCGCCCTCGGTCAGCGTGTCGCCCAGCCGGATCGTGCCGTGGTTGGGCAGGCCGAT
>DAHVFK010000063.1 GCA_027317055.1 Betaproteobacteria bacterium
CGCCTTGCGTGAGGGGCCAACGGAGCGCGTGCCATTCGAACGGGACATTTCGGTCCTCCAATGCGGGGTACTTTCCGCGCAGCGCTAGCATCCGTTTCTTCATCGCCCGGATGCCCTCGTAGCCGAGATAGAGCACCCTCCCCTGGCGAACGCGCTTGCCGAACCACTGCGTTCCGGTAGCGATCGAGGCCGCCATGTCGAGCACGACGAAGGTGTTATGCGTGAGGACGAAATCCCGCGTAACGTAGAGTTGGTCCGGCGATTCGACCGAGATGCACTGCATCTCCGTGACGCGCCCGGTACGGCGAGCGCCCCGGACTCCAAGGTGCTTCGCCCTGATCTGACCCACGCGCTCTGCTTTGCGCGGCAACCGGAACGGGTTCGCGCCGTCGGCCAGTCGGAATGCCAGGCCGTACGACGGCAAGCCCGTAGTTTCTTTAGTCGTGATCTGGTTGGCTATACCCCCGAGCGACAGAGCCAGTTCGCGCACCTGTTCCGTGAGATGCCGCGAGGAACTCGCAAAGTAGACGGAGGCAGTAGTCCGATCGCCGCTCGCCCATCCGTCGGTGTCCATCAGCCCCTGCAGCAGCAGAAGTCTCTCCCCCGGCGCGGCTTTCATATATTCATCAGGCACCCACTTCTGGCTGCTCTTGTGGCCGAAGATACCGAGCAGACGCAGGGCGCAAAGCACATGGTTCGGCTGTCCAGCGGGGGACACGATCTGATAGGCGTAGCCATCTTTGTGTCGCAGATCGTGGCCGGCGGGCAAACGCCTGCGGATTTCCTCCACGATCTCCGCGTCAGCGGACGTAAATCCGACGTAAGCCGTGATACCGCCGTCGCCGAGTAGCGCGCCCAGCACGTACGGGTCAAGAGGCAGGGGCGTTCCGCTCGGTGTGTAGTTCACCGGCGCGCAGAGCGGCACGTTCCACGCGGCGGATTTGCGGCCGCGCGAATACGTGTGCTTCGGCGGCACCGCGAGTTGCTCAGTGGTGACGATCTGCGCGCTGCCGCCGTTCTTGAACACCTTCCACAGATGCTCGCCACAAGCGCGCACGACGCTCCCGTTCGCAAACTCGACTTCCCATTCTTCTTTCTCGCCTTGCGGGTACACTCCGCGGACCCGCACCGGCAAGCCGGCGGACCCGATCACGTAATCGCCCACGCGAATTTCGCCCATCTGACGCCAGCCGTCCGGCGTCAGAACCATCTCGTCAATCGGCTGCGCCTTGCCGACGTTCCAGTGGCCGAACAGGACGGCGTTCGACTGGCGCTCGAGCACGCCCTTGATGAGGTACTCGGTGCCGAGGATTTCCCCCAGATTTACATCTGCGGGGTGAAGCAGCTCGGTGGGTTTTGATTCGTCCGAGGTTGTCGTAGCCTCGCTACGACTCTCGGGTATCGCTTCAAACCCAAGCGCTTCTGGTGTCAGCTTCCCGGGCGCCTCTTGCGCGTACTGGTAGGCATTGGTGATCTTCACCGCCAGCTCGCCGGGCTCCCACGGCGGCGTGCAGCGCTCGTTCCAGGCCTCTAGGGCTTCGGCGGCGCGCTCCTCCGGAACGCCGAAGTCACGGATGCGGCAGATCGTGCGAAACGTGTGGTGATCGCCGCCGTGGCCCTCGACAGCCGCCGGATGAGTGCGGAGAAAATCCTTCGCGCGAACGACGGCGGCGTCGGCGTCAGTGTCGGGCGCAGCGGCGTTGCGATCTCGCGGGTCAACGCTTGGAGCGCGTAGTCGCTCCATAAGCCCGGGTGGAACGTCCGCCAGGGCCTCATCAACGTAGATGACGTATTCACCACGACTCGTGACGGACCCTGGGGCGACAACGTAACCATTGGTCGCGCGGACATCAATGCCTGGCCCAAGGACATCGACTCCATTGCGCGCAGGCGCCTTGCATCGGTAATAGATGTGCCGGCCGCCGCTCGGCGTCTCAACCTCGAAGGTAGATTCGAGGAATACTTCCTGCTCGAGCACTGCGAGCGAGTCATAACCGCCCTTCTTCGGATCTACGTCCAAAACCAATAAGTCGGCGCAGTGCACGCCCGCGTTCGCATCAGGCCACTGAACGCCCCACGACTTGATCTGCGCCTCATCGGTCGTCGCGGCCCGCTGCCACTCTTTCACTAGCGGGGGCGTTTTCTGGCCTGCCGTGATCGGGAACACTGCAAAACCGCGGCGCGACAGACGTAGCGCTATGTCAACGAAGCTCATTCGCCATCCAGCGCGCTACCGTCATAAGTTCCTCGGGGCTCGCGTTGTGCTTCAGAACGTTGGCCCGCCACGATATGACCCGAACATTTTCCGGGGTGTATCCAGCGCCGGGGATAAGCTGGTCGAGAGACGGAGACGTATCGCTCGCCGCTTTGCTACCTCTACTACGTGTAGTGAAACGCGTCCCGAATACCGGACATACCCCGCGGTGCAGCGCCGGAAGAACGTCGTCCAAAGTAAGTGCGAATAAAACGCCTGAACGTTTAGCCCGGCTCTTCGCTTCCCACAGAAGACGTTGCGCTAAAAACCGCAAATCCCCGCTGTCGTGTCTGCGCTTTGCCGCTTGTGCGTTCCTCGCGCTGTGTCGTGCCCTATAGTCCGTATCAGTCGCGTAATACTCTTTCTTTTTTTGCGTTCTGACACTCTTTGCACCAGGACTGCAACCATTGGCGCTTAGGCCCGCGCCTTCTAAAAGCCGACGCCGGTTTCTCGACACGACAGCGCGAGCACGTTTTCGTCTCGCGCACAGTGTTCACTCGGGATCAGGTTCCCGAGGCGCCATCGCGGCGGCGCGCTGCTGCTTCTCGTAGTCATCGCGACAATGCACGTCGCACCAGCGCTGCTTCGGCGCGAGATGCGCGTCGCAGTTGAGACAATGCCCCGTGGCCTCGGGGCCATCGGGCTTGCGTTGCGAGAGGGCGGACTTGCGGAAAATCTCCGCCGCCTCATTCCCCTGGTCGATGATGTCGCCTTTGCCGTCCATCAGTCTTTCCTTTTTAGTGAGCAACCCTTGCCGATCCATTGCACGATGACTGCTGTTTCCGCCGGGCTGTCTTTCCTGCACCAGCCCCGCACGAGCCCGTTGGGCGTACGCCCGAAGATGGGCATGCCGTCGTAACGAGTCGCGTAGGCGAGGCAGCGCGTCGCTTGCGGCTCGCCCACTTTCCCTGTGACTTCCAGATGCACGCACTGGCCGTTGCCGACCGTGCAGCACAGGCCGCAGCGATTGCAGTCGCCGACGAGCTTCATTCCTTGCGATACCTTTCCGCCAGCCAGCACCCAGCAGACACGGGGAATCCCGCGGCCCAATCGGGCACCTGGCACATCAGCGCCTCGAAGCGGCTCCGGTCTTCCTCGGTGAACTTCCCTTCAGCGACGATTTCGTCATGCACATGCAGAACAACTTCGAAGCCCGCCGCTTCGACGCGCAGCATCGCGTCGGCCAGCAGATCGCGGCAGACGGCTTGCGTGATGTTCTCGGCGAGTTTTCCGCCATAGGTCGAGATGCGGCACCACTCGCGGGTGTTGCCGGGCTCATCGACGATGTAGGTGGTGTTGGGCTCGCCCTTCTCTTTGCCCTCGCGCAGCCACTTCGCGTAGATGCCCCAGACGAGCGCGTCGGGCACCGATTTGAAGGTGAGGTACTGACCGAAGTCGCCCGTACGAACGTCCGGGTAGGGGTAGCAGAGTGTTCGCCCCGAGGGCAGGCGACACCAGAGGAAGGAGCCGCGCTTGCGGAACATCACCCGGCGGCCGGCGGCGCCCACTATCACAATCTTGCCGGGCTCGAGCACGGCGTCGATCGCTGCGGTCTGCAGGTCGTACCAGTAGCCCTTGATCTTCAGGTGCGCGTTACGCCATCCCGTCTTCCAGCCGTCTAGCTCGGCGTCGGACTTATCACGCGTGTCACGCGGAGCCATCTTGCGAGCGGCACCGACGCCGCCCTGGTAGCCGAACGCCAGCTCCTGCACCTTGCCGATCTGGCGGCGGGGGTCTTTCTTGTCGATGGTGGACGGATCAACGCCGAAGCTCTTGCCGTAGGCGACGCAGTAAAGATCGGGGCCGCGCCCTTCGTCGTACGCGCGGTAGGCGTCGAGCTTCCACTCCTCTCCCGCCAAATACGCAAGGCCGCGGCCTTCAACGTTGGCAAAGTCGCCACCGATGAACGTATTGCCCTTGGCGGCTCTGATAAAACCCCGAAGGCATTTCGAAATCAGGATGCTCGGCTCGCCGTAGGCGAGGTTGAGCCATTCCGTATTGCCGTCGCGGATCAACCGCAGGATCTCCTCGACGTCATGCGGCTCGGGGAGATCGCGCGTGAAGTTATGGGGTTGAACCCCACGTCCCGCCCATCGGCCAGTGGTGGCCGCGTGGTACTGGAAGAGGAACGGCACCCGGCGCGCGATCTCGCGCTGCTTGATGGCCTTCAGCTTCGAGATGCTCGTGAAGCGCCCGGCAGACTGGCGCAGCTTCAGCGCCTCTTTCACAGGCGCAGGGAGATCCTCGTAATCGAGCAGCTCGCTCAACTCGGCCTTTGCAAGCGAGTCAGGCATCACGCCGAAGTCGGCGGCCCACTCCTTCAGCATCCCGACGTTGGAGCAGACAGCCACCGTGCCGTCCGTCACCTTCGTCATCTCGGCGTCGAGGCGCTCCTTCTCCTTGTCGGCGACGACGAGCGCGGCGTCGAGGCTCTCCATGTCGAAGGGCACGCCGCGGTTGTTGATCGCCTGATCGAGCACCCACACGCGCTGCTCTTTGTCGGAGAGGGGCAGGACGCGCTTGTAGATTTCGCGCTCCACTTGGCCGTCCACACTGCAGTACGCGCCGAGGCGCGCGCGGAGTTCCGGCGTGTCGTGGTAAACGGGTTTGTCGCCGTCCCACGCCCGCGGCTTGCACATGCGAAGCATGATCGTGCGGCCCTCGGCGTCCTTGGCGATCTTCAGGCCGAGAGCGTGCGCGGCGTTCTCGAGCGCGCCGGGCAGCGCCATCGCGTAACACGCGGCTAGCGTGCAACGGACCTGCTCGGCGCGCAGACGAGGCCACCCGTGCCGCGCCGCCATCACGTAATTCCACAGGGCAAGTTCAAAAGTCGCGTGGTGCCCGACGACAATGCCGCCGCTTTCAACATGCTGGCGGATGCGAGTTGGCAACAGCTCGCCTTGCTGCCAGAGCGCGAAGTCTTCGTCGCCGAACGCCCAGCACATCATCAGCACTTCGGTCAGCGGATGGCGCGCGTAGCGACCCAAGCCCGCTTTCTTCAAATCCACGGGGCTACGGGTCTCTTTGTCGATGAAGAGCGGAGTCATGCGTGAGACGCGACTCCACCTAACGGGGCTATACGGCGACGCCCGCGCTGGGCGTTGCGTACGCGGCCAAGATTGCTAACTTCGTAGCGCGGTCGCTCTGAAATTGGTTTCCAGATTTCCTTCATGTCAGAGCAAGTCCTCGAACTTCACGGTAGGCACGGATGAACTCTTCCGCGAGCGGCCCGACGATCGCGTTGCCGTAGGCGCGCAGGCGTCCCACTCGGGCGGGAGCCCCATGAGCCAGCGGATGCTCGACGGTTCTCACGAATCGGCCTTTCCCAAGTGCCAGCCGGAAGCGGTCCTGAACTTCTTTCCCAAGGGATGCCCATGCCGTTTCAATCTGGTGAGATGGGTATTGCATAAGCCTTTGCGCGCCGCTGGCTTCGAGCAGAGCGAGCAGGGCTTTCTCTGTGGCGGTGTCCCCGTGTAGTTTTGCGAGTGCAAGACTCGATGGCAGGAAACGCACAAAGTCTGCAAGTTCGAGGGGGCGTTGTTCTCGGGGTTCTCGTCCCGATGGTGAACGTGCAGCTTGCAGTTCGTCTTGCCGCAGAGTTCGCACGCTTCCTTGACCATCTCCGTCGATTTGCGACGCATCTATTTCCTCGCTTTCTTGATCGTGGCAGGGGCGCACAAGTCCCACGCCGGCGGCAGGCCCATCAACCAGCGCGACATACTTGGGTTCAACTGGCCGCGCTTTTCCGTCGATGCAGGGGAGCCAGTAGGCGGGGTGCCAGAAACCGTTGACAGGGCCGCGACTTCTCCGAGCTTGTGGTCCCGTGTCGTCGGCGTGGCCCACGATGCCGCGAGCGTCACGTAGTCGTCCAGATTCCGGCGCCGGCCGCCGGTCCTGCTGACCTGGCCGCTCCGGCTGTGTGCTCCATCCCTGCTCTGCGTCGTCGGCCATCCCGCGACCAGCGCCACCGTCCTGCGGCTGCTGTCCGTGTTCCCCGCTTCGTTGTAGCCCTTCTGCGCCGGCGTCCCGGCCATTGGGGTCGGCCGACTCGCGAGCTGCGCCGCCATTGTTAGTGGCATCGAACCTAGCCCCTTGCCGGGGTACTTCTCGTACTCTGTTTCCTTCCGGCGCTGCCAATTCTCCAGACTCTCGTCGTTGCCCGAAACTTTCGGCGTCGGCCACGAAGAACAGGCGCTGTCGGATGTGCGGCGCGCCGACGCCCGCAGCGCACAGATCGAGCGCCCCGACGGCGTAACCCTGTCCTTCCAGGTCAGCGTGAACAAGGTCGAGCCAAGCAAGTCCGTCCTTGGACGCAACCTGCTCGCCAAGGACAGGGACATCTCGCGGCTTGCCGTGCGCGATGAGATGGAACCAGTGAGGCCACAGGTGCCGCTCGTCAGCCTCCCCGCCTCTTTTGCCTGCCGCGCTGAAAGGCTGGCAAGGGCAGCTTCCGGTCCAGACGGGCTCGTCGTCTCGCCAGCCGGCGCGCCGCAGGGCGTAGCTCCAGACGCCGATACCGGCGAAGAAGTGGCATTGCGTGTATCCGCGCAGGTCGTCGGGCTTGACATCGGAAATGCTCCTCTCATCCACTTCGCCGGGCGCGATGTGTCCGGCGGCGATCAGGTTGCGCAGCCATGCGGCCGCGTACGGGTCGATCTCGTTGTAGTAGTTCATGACCTTTGCGAAACACTCAGGACGAGCGCTTTGAAAAAGCCTCCCGCACGAAGCGGGAGGAAAACCAACCACAGGGAGAAACGAGACCTACGCGAAGGGGTCGGGATTGCCGGCCGCCGTGCCGGTGGTCGCCTGCGCGGTCTCAGCGGCTTCCGGAATGGCTTCGAACGCATCGGGCGCTAGTACGCCGCCGCCACTGAGCCGCTCGCCGTCGCGCACGAACTGGATGCCCGTGATGCTCGCCGCCACTCCCTCGCCCTCGTTCTGGTAGGCGAAGAGATCGAGCACCACGTTGACGATGGCGCCCGAATAGGGCGCATGCGGATCGTTCATCGCGGTGATGTGACGGAGCTGCGGTTTGCCTTTCGAGTCCACCTTGGTCGGGTCGACGACGTTGTCGACCACCACCGGCGCCGGGCTTTTCAGCGCGTTGTTGCGGGCGGAGACGTAGAACTTGCCCGCATACGCCGCACCGTAGGCTTTACCAGCCTTCATGTCGCCGTCGTGCAGCGCGAGCTTGTCCTTCGCCGCGCACACCTTCAACGTCGCTTGCGCCTTGTCCTTCCACTTCTTCTCGGCCGCCGCTTTGATGCCGGCGACCATCGCGTTGTAATTCGCGTCGCCTTTGTTCACCAGAAAGGACGAGGACCAGTACGGGTCTCCCTTCCCTTGAAACGCTTCCTCCTGGCCGCGCAGCACCTTCGGAAACACGGCAACGACTTCCTTCAACGTGACCTGCGTGGGTTCCAACTTGACGTTAGACACTAGACACTCCTGAGAACGGGAGCGAAGAGGTACTACGGCTGCCCTAGCGCCCCCGTCTAGGACAACTTCGAACGCGAAGCGAAAAGGACTACGACTGCTCGGGTGCTTCCGGCTCGAACAGTTCCAACACCTTCAGAATCGGCGTTATCGCTGGCCGGTTGTCTTCAACCGGAGTCAGCGTGTAGCCGCTTGATTTCTTCTCGACCAGCTCGGCGGCGTGCGCCCCGAACTTTTTCTTGCCGACCAACTTCTCGATCTGCGCTGGGCTGCGAATCTCGGGAGCAGTAAGCGCCCCTGGGAGATTGCCGAACGCTTCACGAGCCGCGTCCTCGTCGCGCCAGTGACGCGTCGCGCGCTTCTCTACGAGCTTCCAGCCGGGAAAATCCACACCATGATGCAGAGCCTGCTGGTAGGCAAACTCTCGCACCGCACTGATCTGCTGTTCGACGAGCGGTGCTTTTGTCAGGAACTCGGCGATCTGTGCTGGGCTATACCGCTCGATCGCCAGCTCGCCGAAGGCCGCCTGCACTATCGCTTGCGTTTCCTGCTCGATAGCGGAGCACTTACGCGCAGCGTTCGCCGGACAGAACTTGCATGCCTTCGTACTCGGCTTGAGGGGTGCGAGCGGGCCTCTAGTAGCGTTAGCCCCCTCGATGAGATCCGCTGCGTACTCAAGCAGATCGAACGCTTTGAATTTGTAGCCCCGAATACGACCTTGCGAATGCTCGCATCGGGGCTGCGCGATCACCAACTCGACGTCTTCCACTACCCACTGCGGATTGGTGAGCAATGCGCCGAGAGCGTAATATTTAAGCTGTTTGTTTTCGTCTACGTCGACCGGGACACCAGCGCCGTGTTTGTAGTCGTACACGCGGAGCAGTTTCTCTTCGGCGCGGTACATGACGCGGTCGGTACTGCCGCCGAACTCCTTATCAAGCAGCTTCTGCATCGCCGGCGTGAACGATTGCTCCACATACGCCACATCACCAGTGCGCTCGTTCTCCTTGAGGTAATCAAGGAACTCCTGCACGGCTTCGATCAATTCCGCATCGAGTTTAATCTCATGACCTTCCACCCACGCGGTCTGTCCGAACCACGGCATCGCGTCCATGCGACCGCCACGTTGTTCTTCCGCCGCTATGTAATGCGCCGCCGTGCCCTGCGCCGCGTAGAAGGTTGAGACATTCGGCAATCCTTCGGAAAGCGCGACACTGCCAGGGCAGGTAAGCCAACGCTCCGCCGACGAAGCGGAGAGCTTGGCATGTACGCCGGGATGAACTTCGAAGGCGTACTTAGACATAACGAACGGCGTCGCGCCAGATCATTTCTCGTCCGCTATACGCTGCAGCTTGCGATAGGCGTGCCAGAGCATCGGGTTCGCCTCGCGCAGAAGGCCCGACTCCTCCTCGTCCATGAAGAGGGTGTCGACCTCGTACGCCTCGCAGAGCGCGGCGGCCTCATCCCTGGTAAGGGAGTCGCTCACTTGGCCGCCGCGCTCTGCGGGATCTGACCGAGCACGTACTTGATGAACTCGGCGTACTTCTCTTGCAACGCCGGGTCGCTGATGCGGTTGACGCCGTGCGCCTTCAGCGCCGCGATGCAGGCGTCCATCCCCTTGCCCGGCACGTCGTTCAGCTTCTTCAACGCGGCGCGCGCACCGTCCAACGTGGCGGGGAACTCGGGTTCCTCGGCGGCCGACTCCGCGCCGGGGGTAGAGCCGGGCTGGACTGGCGGGGTCGGTGCCGAGGAAATGGGAGGGGGAGCCTTCGCCGCGGGCGTAGCGACGGCAGCGGAATCCACCGCCACGGTGCCCGGTTCCGATGCAGGCGGCTCCCCCGTAGTGGTACGCGGCCCATAGGGCTCGCGCTTCTTGCCAGCGTCGGAGCGCGGCTTGCGACCCGACGCAACGGGGGCAGCCGGCGAGGGAGATACCGTGGCTCCCTCTCCCGCCGCAGCGGTGACGACCGGCTCGGCCGGCTGCCCCGTCACTTTCGCGATGAACGCGGCCGCTGCTTCCGCGCTGTCGAAATCCTGCGTGATCGTGATCTTCATGTCGCTCCTCAGAAACTAGTCGGCTTGGCGATGGCGCGCGTGAGCGCCATGAACCCCTGCTGCAGCTCGGTGCGCCCGATGGAGACCCAGCGCTGATCCGGGCGGTCGTTCGTGACCGTCTTGCTTTCCGGGTCGACGGTGTAGTGAAGCGTCGCGAGCTTCTCGACGAGCGAACCGACGTCCTCGGCTTTCGCCTTGATTTCGTTCATCAGCTCGATTTCGATCGGGCTGAGTTCGCGATAGCCCTTGATGTGGCGGTGCTGGTTTTCCATGTCGCTCCTTGGAGGGAATTTGTGGTGGTCAGGGACTTGCACCCCTCTCAGGACACCACCCGCGGCCTGTGTAGCCGAGCTGAAGGTTGTAGGCGCGTCGCGGCGCCTCGTTGTCGATCGCCGAGCTTCCCGAACGCTTCCAGGGCAGCTCACGGTTTGCCGGCACCAGACGTATGACCTGCGACGTCACACCCGGCAATCTCTCCAACAGCACAACTACAATTTCAGTTCACCACGCGAACGCGCAGTGTCAAGACGTGCTACGAAAATATTTCTGCTAAGTCTTTCGTCTTGCGAAGCACGACGCCAGTGACGATCTCGTCGATCGGTGTGCCGTGTGCGACGCGAACTGTGACGGGCTTGTCCTGGCCGTGGCGGTGCATGCGCTGGAGCGCTTGGGCGTTCACACCAGGCACCCAATCGACTTCAAGGAGAATGCCTTGATGCGCAGCGGTGAGGTCAATCGCTGTGCTGGCGACGACGAGGCTACCGATGAACACCGGCGTAGGCGCTTGGATCTTCCACTGCTCGATCAGCTTGTCTCGCTCGCCCATCGGCGTGTCGCCGTTGATTAGCACGGAGCCTATGGCGTGACGAGCGAACTCGCGGTGCAAAGCCGCCAGGGCTTCCTTGTGGTAGCCGTAGATGACGACCTTGTCGAGCAGGCCGTTCTCCAACTCGAACTTCACCGTCTCGAAGACAGCCGGCGCTTTTAAGAGCGCGTTGTAGCGGCGGAGGGTGCTGAAATCGTCGTTGGGGCTGGCGAGGAAGGAAAGAATATCGTCGTCGGACATCCCGTTGATCTCGGCGCGTAGTTGCGCCTCAAGGTGTCCAGCTTCCCATCCACCATCTAGGATGAAACCGCGGCTCGGTTTGACGAACCACTCCTCGATGCTGATCTCGCCCAGCTCTGGGAGGACGTCCTTTTTCTTCTTCCTGAGAGCTATACCCTTCAGTATAACACGCAGCTCCTCTATGTGATCCGACCTATTGCCGCGGATCTTGCCTAACCCATCGACAACACAGAAATATTTCTTGAACTGCTCGAAGTCCATGTTCGTCACGCCAAACGCCTTGAGCATCGGGTACAACTCCGCGGCGTTGTTGGGCGCTGGCGTGCCGGAAAGCGCCCAGATGCGGCGCGCGTAGTAACCGAGCCCACCGGGAGCGAATATCGAATGCGTGCGCCGGGCAGTGATGCTTTTGGCGTAATGCACTTCATCCACGACCAACACATCCCACATAACTCGCGGAGAACCACCTATCGTCTTAACGAGATCACGCGCAGTGTCGTAGGAAATGATGTCGATGCGAGGCAGCATGGCCACCCCGGCGCTCTCATACCAACGCCGGAACTCTCTATGCCAGTGCTCAATGGCGATCGAAGGACAGACGACCAACACTTTGCCTGCGCCTACGAGGCGACAACCTTCGACGACCTGCGCTGTCTTCCCCGTTCCTGGCTCACATGCCAAAAGGGCGCGCGACCTGGCGGCTAGGAAACGCGCGCCCTCGTGCTGGAACGGCTTAAGCGTCGGCAGAGGCCGGCTCCTGATCGAACTGACGCTTGAGGAGCTGCTCTTTGTACCATTCGGGCAGTCCGCGGATAGAGCCGCGCAGCACGTGCGGCAACGCCCAACCGAGCAGCGCTTCGCTGATCTCGTCGCGACACTCAGCCAGAATGTCGCTCTGCGCTTCCTTGATGAGCGCACCGATGTCGCGCGGTGAATCGGTGAGGGCGCCGCGTTCCCGCAGATGCTGAACCGACTTCGCCCAGCGCGCCGGCGTTGCGAGCCCGCTGATGAGCTTCTCGACGATGTCCTGCTTGCCCGGGTTCGCTTCCTTCCACTCGCCCGTATGCGCCTCCTTGAACGCCTCGGAAACGAACTTGCCCATGAGCACCTTCTTGTCCGGGCCGAAGCGGTGGTAGTTCTTGACGACCACGCCCTCGATCTTCTGTCCGCCGAGGAAGGATTCGCGGTCTAGCAGCGCCCGGAATTGATCGAGCGTCTCGATACGTCCGCGGAAGAACGTCGGCACCACGTCGAGTCCGAGCCGCTCGGCTTCGGCTGCGACCGTGTTGTAGTC
>DAHVFK010000640.1 GCA_027317055.1 Betaproteobacteria bacterium
CCTCCCGGGCGAGAACGGCAAGATCGGCGGGGTCGTGGTCCGCCGCGGACTCCAGGAACAGGTCCTCGATACCGCATACGCGGCAAGCCATATTGGCACCAACGGCGTACTGGAGCGAAAACAGTTGCTGCCGGAGCAAGTACAGCAGGACTTCGAAAAGACAATCTCGGCGCTGCCGCTCAAGCCCACCGCGTTTATCGTGTACTTCGTCTCCGGAAGCGATGAACTGACGCAGGACTCGAAGGCAAAGTTCGATCAAGTGCTGGCCGAGATTCGCACGCGTCCGGCGCCAGACGTATTGCTGATCGGTCACACGGACACGGTTGGGTCTATGGAAAGCAACGACGTCTTGTCGCGCCAGCGTGCAGAGAAGGTACGCGAGATACTCGTCCAGGCCGGTATCAAAGCCGACCGGATCGAGGTGACGGGCCGCGGCAAGCGGGACTTGCTCGTGCCTACCGCAGACAACGTGGGAGACCTACGCAACCGTGGAGTCGAAATCAACGTCCGCTGAGCTTGATTCCGCGCCAACGCAGGCAAAGAAGCGTCAAGTCGTCCGATGCATGAGCCCCGTGCACGAATTGCTGCACGCCATCATGCAGGGCACGGATGATGTCATTCGGCTCAGCGGATTCGGACACGCCTTGCAGCACCGCCTCGACGCGTTCGACTCCGTACAACCTGCCTTGCGGGTCCATGGCGTCGGTCACGCCGTCGGTCAACAAGCAAAGCCACTCCCCGGGGGCAAGCTGCCGATAGCGGGTCGTGTAAGAGTGATCTTCCAGCACGCATAGAGGCGGTCCGTCGCCGATCTCGAATCGCTTCGGCGGGGCATCCGGCTGCTTGCTGTAGGGCGGTTCGTGGCCCGCGTTCGAGTATTCAAGGATTCCGGTACGTACGTCCAAGATGCCGGCAAAGGCGGTCACGAATAACCCCTCCGGGTTCTCGCGGCCGATTTCAGCATTGGCGCGGATGAACGCGGCGCCGATATCCCGTCCGATGCGCATCGCCGTACTCTTCAGCAGCGTCTTCGACAGCGCCATGAACAGGCTCGCTGGCAAGCCTTTGCCAGATACGTCGCCGACGACGAACAATAGTCGATCTGCATCGATCATCGCGCAGTCGTAGAAATCCCCGCCTATGGTGCGCGCAGGCTCGAGAAGTGCCGCCAGCGCGAAGCGTTCTTCGTTGGCGAAAAGCGCTTCCGGCACCGGCAGAAGGCCCATCTGGATGCGGCGCGCTGCCTGAAGCTCGCCAGCCACCCTTGCGGCGGCTTCGCGCATCGCACGACGCTGGCGGTCGGCTTCGGCGAGAGTGCCCGCCAGTACCGTGCCGAACACGAGGACGACTCCGAGCCCCGGCGAGGCGACGTCGACCAACAGCCCGTTCCTAAACGCGACGAGACCAACCGCAAGCAGCCCGAGCAGCACGGCGCCGAACGACGTCGCGGATGCCCATACTCTCAGGGCAGGCACGGCGCCCACCAGCAGCAAACCCGCGATCAGCAGCAGCCCGGCTTCAATCCAGGGGGCGCCATAGGGGCGCCGCAGGTATTCGATGCCGAACATCTGCTCCAGGATCTGCTGGTGAATTTCGACTCCGGGCACGCTTTCGCCGAGCGGTGTTGCCTTTCGATCGAGCAACCCCAGTCCGGTGACGCCGACCAGCACCAGCTTGTTGCGCAGCACCTGAGGCGCGAGTCGGCCGTCCAGAAGCTCCGCAGCCGAGACCACACGCTGCGGGTCATGCCGGCCGAAGTAGAGCCATAGCTCTCCGTCGCCCTGGGTCGGAACCGCGATGTCGCCCAAGTGGAGG
>DAHVFK010000641.1 GCA_027317055.1 Betaproteobacteria bacterium
GTCTAGGGTGGCGCAAAAGCAGGATGTCCTCGATCCAGCTGTCATTCGCGCTTTCGCCGATCGGGTCGGCAGCGAGCGGCGCCTGATCGCGCTGTATCTGCTGACGGTAGCGGATATCCGGGGCACCAGCCCGAAGGTCTGGAACGCCTGGAAGGCCAAGTTGCTCGAGGACTTGTTTCGCGCCACCCGACGCGCTCTCACCGGTGAAACGCTTCAGCTGGACGCCGCGCTCACCGAGAAACAGGCTGAGGCGACGCGCCTGCTCAGGCTCTATGCGTTGTCGGACAGCGTCAAGGACCGTCTGTGGGCGCAGCTCGACACAACCTATTTCTTGCGCCATGACGCGCAGGAGATCGCCTGGCAGACACGCAATTTGCACTACCGGGTGAACGCGGAAAGACCCGTGGTGAAGGCGCGACTCGCGCCGTTTGACGACGGCCTGCAGGTGATGATTTACACGCGCGACCGTCCGGCTCTGTTCGCTCGGATCTGCGGCTGTTTCGACAAGATTAACTTCAATATTGTCGAGGCCAAGATCCATACGACGCGCAACGGATACGCGCTGGACACCTTCCTCGTGATGGGCGAGGGAAACGGCGTGCATTACCGGGACATGATCAATCTGGTCGAAACCGAGCTCGCGCAGGAACTGGAATCCGAGGCGCCGCTCGGCCCGCCCCGCGGCGGGCGCCTCTCGCGCCGCGTGCGACATTTCCCTGTATCGCCCGTGGTCGATGTTCGTCCGGACGAACGCGGGGCCTACCAAGTGCTGTCGATCGTCGCCAGTGACCGTCCCGGCCTGCTCTACGGTGTGGCGCGTACCCTGGCTCGCTACCGCATCGATCTGCATACGGCGAAGATCAATACGCTTGGCGACCGCGCCGAAGACGTCTTCCTGATTTCCGGCGAAGCGCTTGCCGACCCCAAGACAGTCCTGCGCTTGGAGCAGGAACTGGCGAAGGAACTTCAGGTCTGATCTGCGCTTACTCCTCGGGCGGCGGCTCTTCGCCGGGAAACAACGCGTCGATGAAGCCGAACTTTCTCAGGTCTCGTATCCGCATAGGATAGAGAATCCCGTCCAGGTGGTCGCACTCGTGCTGCACCACGCGCGCGTGGAACCCTTCTGCCACGCGCTGAAAAGGCCGGCCCCGCTCGTCGCGCCCCGCGTATCTAAGCTTGGAGTAGCGCGGCACCAGACCGCGCATGCCCGGCACCGAAAGGCATCCTTCCCAGCCCTCTTCCATATCGGACGGGATGGGTTCAATGACCGGGTTGATCAGGACGGTGTCGGGGACCTCCTCCACGCCGGGATAGCGCGGATTGCGCTTGACGCCGAAGATCACGACGCGAAGGCCGACGCCGATCTGAGGCGCCGCTAGCCCGGCACCGTCAAGGTGCGCCATCGTGTCCCGCATGTCGGCCAGCAGCGCATCGAGCTCCCGGGTGGCAAACCGCTCCACCGGCGCTGCAACCGCCAGCAGCGACGGATTGCCCATCTTGAGGACTTCCCGGATCATCCGCCCGCCAAGCACTCGATGATTGTACGCACACGGCTCATTGCTTGGTCCAGCACCGCATTGATCCGCTCCAGGGAAATACGGCGAGCGCTGTCCCCGCGTCCTGCTGCGTAGTTCGCGACCACTGTAATCGCCGCGTACTCCAGACCGAGTTCACGCGCGAGCACGGCTTCGGGCATGCCCGTCATGCCCACCACGTCCGCCCCGTCGCGCTCCATGCGATTTATCTCCGCCGCCGTTTCCAGCCGCGGACCCTGCGTCGCGGCGTAGACGCCGCCGTCCACCACCCGCTCCCGG